>NZ_JACXWY010000049.1:2500-5703 GCF_014764685.1 Allobosea spartocytisi | reverse complement strand
GTTGACATGTCTCGGGGGTCCCGCCTATAAACCGCCCATCGAGACGGCGCCGCCGCTGAGCGGCGCCTCTTCTGCGCTTCCTAAGGACGCTGGGGCTGAGGCCGGTTCGCCGGGTGAAGTTCTGTCGGTTTTGTAGAAGCTGCCGCTGTTTGAAAATTGAAGATAGAAAGAGAAACGTGGACGGCGGGGTTCTTGCGGATCCGGGCTACGGCCTGGATCGAACGAGACTTCGGTGTGCTGCGTTTTAACAAGAACCATTTGCCTGGTTGGTTGAGCGAAAGCTTGATCGGTCAAGTAATGGCTCCGTCAATACGCAGTGCGATGCCGGAACAAAATCTCATCCAATCTGAGAGTTTGATCCTGGCTCAGAGCGAACGCTGGCGGCAGGCTTAACACATGCAAGTCGAACGGGCACTTCGGTGCTAGTGGCAGACGGGTGAGTAACACGTGGGAACGTACCTTTCGGTTCGGAATAATTCAGGGAAACTTGGACTAATACCGGATACGCCCTTCGGGGGAAAGATTTATCGCCGATAGATCGGCCCGCGTCTGATTAGCTAGTTGGTGAGGTAATGGCTCACCAAGGCGACGATCAGTAGCTGGTCTGAGAGGATGATCAGCCACATTGGGACTGAGACACGGCCCAAACTCCTACGGGAGGCAGCAGTGGGGAATATTGGACAATGGGCGCAAGCCTGATCCAGCCATGCCGCGTGAGTGATGAAGGCCTTAGGGTTGTAAAGCTCTTTTGTCCGGGAAGATAATGACTGTACCGGAAGAATAAGCCCCGGCTAACTTCGTGCCAGCAGCCGCGGTAATACGAAGGGGGCTAGCGTTGCTCGGAATCACTGGGCGTAAAGGGCGCGTAGGCGGACTCTTAAGTCGGGGGTGAAAGCCCAGGGCTCAACCCTGGAATTGCCTTCGATACTGGGAGTCTTGAGTTCGGAAGAGGTTGGTGGAACTGCGAGTGTAGAGGTGAAATTCGTAGATATTCGCAAGAACACCAGTGGCGAAGGCGGCCAACTGGTCCGAAACTGACGCTGAGGCGCGAAAGCGTGGGGAGCAAACAGGATTAGATACCCTGGTAGTCCACGCCGTAAACGATGAATGCCAGCCGTTGGGGAGCTTGCTCTTCAGTGGCGCAGCTAACGCTTTAAGCATTCCGCCTGGGGAGTACGGTCGCAAGATTAAAACTCAAAGGAATTGACGGGGGCCCGCACAAGCGGTGGAGCATGTGGTTTAATTCGAAGCAACGCGCAGAACCTTACCAGCTTTTGACATGTCCGGTTTGATCGGCAGAGATGCCTTTCTTCAGTTCGGCTGGCCGGAACACAGGTGCTGCATGGCTGTCGTCAGCTCGTGTCGTGAGATGTTGGGTTAAGTCCCGCAACGAGCGCAACCCTCGCCCCTAGTTGCCATCATTCAGTTGGGAACTCTAGGGGGACTGCCGGTGATAAGCCGCGAGGAAGGTGGGGATGACGTCAAGTCCTCATGGCCCTTACAGGCTGGGCTACACACGTGCTACAATGGCGGTGACAATGGGCAGCGAAAGGGCGACCTCGAGCTAATCCCAAAAAGCCGTCTCAGTTCAGATTGCACTCTGCAACTCGAGTGCATGAAGGTGGAATCGCTAGTAATCGTGGATCAGCATGCCACGGTGAATACGTTCCCGGGCCTTGTACACACCGCCCGTCACACCATGGGAGTTGGGTTTACCCGAAGGCGTCGCGCTAACCGCAAGGAGGCAGGCGACCACGGTAGGCTCAGCGACTGGGGTGAAGTCGTAACAAGGTAGCCGTAGGGGAACCTGCGGCTGGATCACCTCCTTTCTAAGGTAGAGGACTTCACGAATTTCGGTTCGTATCGACCTCTCTTCAGAACAAAGGGACCAGATCAGGTCCCGACATGCGGAACTTCGCCGTCTTCGTTTCTCTTTCTCTTTCCGGGCGAATACGCTGGATCGATAAGCATAGGGCTTGTCTCCGCGTATTCTGGGCCAAGCCAGGCTTTGGCCGGCTGATCTGTGATCGGTCTTGCCTTGGGCCTGTAGCTCAGTTGGTTAGAGCGCGCGCTTGATAAGCGTGAGGTCGGAGGTTCAAATCCTCCCAGGCCCACCAGTCATCGAACGTGTCCTTGCTTTCGATTGCGTCCGTTACCTCCCGGGGCCATAGCTCAGTTGGGAGAGCGGTAGCTTTGCAAGCTTCAGGTCGTCGGTTCGATCCCGTCTGGCTCCACCAAATCCGGAAAGTCTTCAAGTTTCGTCCTCGTCGGAAACGACGGGTGACGCTGCTGTTTGTCATTGTGAAGAGGGAATATATTCGAGAGCTGCTCATCCTGCAGCGTGCGAAAGTCCGACACCATCGGCTTCGTTAAATCGGGTATATTCGGCAAGCATAAATGGTCTTTCTGATCATATGTCTTTGCGAGTTGATCTCGCGGACATCGATCATGAGAACGATCAAGTGCCTTAAGAGCATTCGGTGGATGCCTTGGCGCTGAGAGGCGATGAAGGACGTGATACGCTGCGATAAGCCGTGGGGAGCTGCGAATGAGCTTTGATCCGCGGATTTCCGAATGGGGAAACCCACCTTCGATCTCTGTTATTCTAAGGGCAGGCTTTGGCTTGTTCTTGGGCTAACAGAGATCAAGAGAAGGTATTGAACTCTGAATACATAGGGGTTCAAAGCTAACCCAGGGAACTGAAACATCTAAGTACCTGGAGGAAAGGACATCAACGAGACTCCGTTAGTAGTGGCGAGCGAACGCGGACCAGGCCAGTGCCTGACTGTAAGTTACCGGAAGTGGTTGGGAAACCACGCAATAATGGGTGATAGCCCCGTACGGATCTGCGAACAGTTGGGACATGAGTAAGGCGGGACACGTGAAATCCTGTCTGAACGTGGGGGGACCACCCTCCAAGCCTAAGTACTCCTCAGCGACCGATAGTGAACAAGTACCGTGAGGGAAAGGTGAAAAGCACCCCGACGAGGGGAGTGAAATAGCACCTGAAACCGAATGCTTACAAACAGTGGGAGCTCAAGGTTCGTCCTGAGTGACCGCGTACCTTTTGTATAATGGGTCAGCGACTTAGTCTGGCGAGCAAGCTTAAGCCGTTAGGTGTAGGCGTAGCGAAAGCGAGTCTGAACAGGGCGTTCAGTTCGTCGGATTAGACCCGAAACCGGGTGATCTAGCCATGAGCAGGT
>NZ_JACXWY010000048.1:0-7551 GCF_014764685.1 Allobosea spartocytisi | reverse complement strand
GCTCGCGGCCAACGAGCCCGCCGGAACCGGACCGGTGATCTACTATCAGGATCCGGACCGGAAGCCGGTCTATTCGGTTGAGCCACGTCAGACGGCAGACGGTCGGCCGTTCAGAGCCGTCCAGGCCAGCGAGGACATCAGCTTCGAGGAGAAACCGGAGGGCGTGGAGCGGACGGCACAGGCCGATAAGGGCCGCATCCTCTATTACCGCAATCCCATGGGCCTGCCCGATACGTCGCCGGTGCCGAAGAAGGATTCGATGGGGATGGACTATCTCCCCGTCCATGAGGGGGAGGCGAGCGAGGACGGGATCATCAAGCTTTCACCTGGACGCATCCAGCGCAGCGGTGTCCGTTCCGAGCCGGTCCGTCGCCAGACGATTGCTCAGACCGTTCGTGTTCCGGGCGTGGTGCAACTCGACGAGCGGCGGATTTCCGTGGTGGCGATACGTGCTGATGCCTTTGTGCAGGAGGTCGCGCCGGTCACAACGGGCGACCGTGTGGCGAAAGGAACACGGCTCGCGCGCATCTACTCGCCCGAAATCAGCACGGCCGGCGCCCAGTTCATCACCGAGCTGAACGCTGCAGCACGAGGCGTGCCCGAAGGGGGCGCAAGGCAGCGCCTCGAAAACCTCGGTGTTCCCGCCGAAATCATCGCCGAGATCGAGCGCAGCCGGAAGGTACCACCGACGGTGAATTGGACGGCACCGCGTGATGGCATCGTGCTGGAGCGCAATATCAGCGACGGCATGAAGATGGCTGCCGGAGGCAGCCTGTTCCGGCTTGCGGATATCTCGACGATTTGGGTCCTGGCCGACGTGCCGGAGCGTGATCTGGCCGAGATCCGGATCGGAGCGCCGGCGACGGTTCGGCTACGCGGCCGCCCCGACATGAGTTTCGAAGGGCGCGTCGGCGTGATCTACCCACAGATCGCCGAGGCGACGCGCACGGCAAAGGTCCGTATCGAACTAGCCAATCCGGACGGTGTCCTGCTGCCGAACATGTATGCCGACGTCGAGATCGGCGCTGGTGATGCGACCGCGGAACTGGCGGTTCCCAGGAGTGCCGTCATCGATAGCGGCACACGAAGCGTCGTCATCCTCGATCGCGGCAAAGGCCGCTTCGAGCCGCGCGAGGTCAAGCTTGGCCGCCGTGGCGACGGCATGGTCGCGATCACCGAAGGTGTTTCCGAAAGCGACCGTGTCGTCGTCTCCGCCAATTTCCTGATCGATGCGGAGAGCAACCTCAAGGCCGCCCTGAGCGGCTTCGCCCAGCCGGAGGCCAAGCCATGATCGCCCGCCTGATCGCCTGGTCGGCGCGCAATCTCATCCTCGTCTTCGTCGCCACGGCCTTCGTCGTTGCCGCCGGGCTCTACGCGCTCAGGACTTTGCCGCTCGACGCCATCCCCGACCTCTCCGATGTCCAGGTCATCGTCTACACCGAATATCCCGGCCAGGCGCCGCAGGTGATCGAGGACCAAGTCACCTATCCGTTGACGACCTCGATGTTGACGGTGCCGAAGGCGCGCGTCGTGCGCGGCTTCTCGTTCTTCGGGGTCTCCTTTGTCTATGTGATCTTCGAGGACGGCACCGATCCCTATTGGGCGCGCTCGCGCGTGCTCGAATACCTCAACACCGCCGCGCGCCGTCTGCCATCGGGCGTGACGCCGACGCTCGGGCCGGACGCGACCGGCGTCGGCTGGGTTTACCAATATGCGGTGATGGCCAAGGACATGTCCCTGGCCGAACTCCGTTCTCTGCAGGATTGGAAGATCCGCTTTGCGGCTTCGCGTGCGGAGGGCGTCGCCGAGGTCGCCAGCGTCGGCGGCTTCGTCAAGCAATATGCGATCGTGGTGGATCCGGTACGGCTGCGCGCCCAAGGCGTCTCGCTGGCTGCGCTGCGCGAGGCGGTCCGCAGCAGCAATCTCGATGTGGGCGGCCGCACGGTCGAGCTCAGCGAATTCGAATTCATGGTGCGCGGCCGCGGCTATCTGAAGTCGATCGCCGACATCGAGAACATCGTCCTGAAGAGCGAGCGCGGCGCAGCCTTGCGCCTTTCCGATGTCGCCCGCGTCGAGCTCGGCCCGGATGAGCGGCGCGGCATCACCGAGCTCAACGGCGAGGGCGAGGTCGCGAGCGGCATCGTCCTGCAGCGTTTCGGCGCCAATGCACTTGCCGTGATCGAGCGCGCCAAGGCGCGGCTTGCCGAGATCGCCTCGAGCCTGCCGGGCGGGGCCGAGATCGTGCCGGTCTATGACCGCTCCGGGCTGATCGAGCGGGCAATCGAGACGCTGAAGGGCACGCTGATCGAAGAGAGCGTCATTGTCGCCCTGGTTTGCATCGTCTTCCTGCTGCACCTGCGCAGCGCCCTGGTGGCGATCATCATGCTGCCGGTTGGCATCCTGATGGCCTTCGCGGCGATGAAGGCGCTCGGCCTCGGCTCCAACATCATGAGCTTGGGCGGGATTGCCATTGCGGTCGGCGCCATGATCGACGCCGCCATTGTCATGATCGAGAATGCCCACAAGCACCTCGAACGAGCGCCGCCGGATAAACCGCGCGTCGAGATCCTGATCGAGGCGGCAAGCGAGGTCGGGCCGGCGCTGTTCTTCAGCCTGCTCGTCATCACCGTCTCTTTCCTGCCGATCTTCACGCTGGAAGCGGAGGAAGGCAGGCTGTTCGGGCCGCTCGCCTACACCAAGACCTTCGCCATGGCTGCTGCAGCCTTGCTCTCGGTGACCTTGGTTCCGGCGCTGATGGTCATCTTCGTCAGGGGCCGGATCATTCCGGAGGCCAGGAATCCGATCAATCGGTTCCTGATCGCGTTCTACCGTCCCCTCATCCGCGGCGTACTCAAGGCCAAGACCTTGACGATCGTTCTGGCGGTTGCGGTGCTGGGCTTCAGCCTCTGGCCGATGCGTCAGCTCGGCTCCGAGTTCATGCCGACGCTCGATGAAGGCACCCTGATGTACATGCCGACGACGCTGCCGGGGCTGTCCGTCACGAAGGCGGCGGAGCTGCTGCAAACCCAGGACCGGATCATCCGCTCGTTTCCGGAGGTCGCCTCGGTTTACGGCAAGGCGGGGCGCGCGCAGACGGCAACCGATCCGGCGCCGACCGAGATGTTCGAAACCATCATCAACCTGAAGCCCAAGGCGGAATGGCGCGAGGGCGTCACGCTCGACAGCCTCAAGGCGGAGATGGACAAGGCGCTCCAGTTCCCCGGCGTCTCCAACGCCTGGACGCAGCCGATCCGGGCCCGCATCGACATGCTGGCGACTGGCATCCGCACGCCGATTGGGGTGAAGGTATTTGGAACCGATCTCGCGCAGATGGAGTCCGTCTCCCGCCAGATCGAGACGGTGCTCAAGGCCGTCCAGGGTACGAGCAGTGCCTATGCCGAACGCGTCATCGGCGGGTATTTCCTCGACATCGTGCCGGACCGGATTGCGCTGGGGCGGTACGGGCTCTCCATTGGCGACGTCCAGAATGCAGTCGTGATGGCGATGGGCGGCGAGACCGTGACGACGACGGTCGAGGGGCGCGAGCGTTATGGGGTCGCCATCCGCTACCCCCGTGACCTACGCTCGGATCCGCAGGCGATCGCCCGCGAGGTGCAGATCTCGACGCCGTCCGGTGCCAGCATTCCGCTTGGCGAGATCGCGAGCATCGAGCGCAAGCGTGGCGCCACCTCGATCCGAACAGAGAATGGCGAGCTCGCGGTCTACATCTTCGTGGACACTGTCGGGCGTGATCTCGGCGGTTACGTCCGCGATGCCCAGAACGCGATCGCGCAGAGCATCAAGCTGCCCGCGGGCTACCGCATCGCCTGGAGCGGTCAGTTCGAATATCTTGAACGGGCCGAGGCGCGCCTCAAGCTGGTCGTTCCGGTGACGCTCGCGATCATCTTCCTGCTGCTCTACCTGAATTTCCGCAGGTTGACCGAGACCATCATCGTCATGCTCTCGCTGCCCTTCGCATTGGTCGGTGGCGTTTGGCTGCTCTGGTGGCTCGGCTTTAACATGTCGGTCGCCGTCGCCGTCGGTTTCATCGCACTGGCAGGCGTCGCCGCCGAAACCGGTGTGATCATGCTGATCTATCTCGATCATGCGCTGGTCGAGGTTCGGGAGCGTCGATCGCAGGAGGGCAAGGCGTTCACTCGTGCGGATCTGCACGAAGCGATCATGCTCGGCGCGGTCGAGCGGGTGCGGCCGAAGATCATGACCGTGGTCGCGATCATGACGGGCCTGCTGCCGATCCTCTGGAACACCGGAACCGGTTCCGAGGTGATGCAGCGCATCGCTGTGCCGATGATCGGCGGCATGGTCTCCTCGACCGTGCTGACGTTGCTGGTGATCCCGGCGATCTATGGGCTGGTCAAGGGCTGGCGGCTCCCTCCGGCCAAGGAAACCGGCAGCGTGGCAGCCCCGCCAGTGCCGATGCAGCGGCAAGCTGCGGTCGTTGAATAGGTGGAGTGATCGACATGCACGACATGATGAACGGCATGGGCTGGAGGATGGGGGCGCTGCATTGGCTCATCGTCGCAGTGCCGCTGTTGGTGATCGCCGCCTTGGTAAAATACGTCTTCTTTCGGTGAAGACGCAGTCGAGATTGAAGGAGAACAGCCATGCAAATCGATATTTCGCCCACTCGCCGCGCGCTGATGCTTGGAACGGCGCAAGCTTTCACAGCCATCGTCCTGGCCAAAACGGTCGCGGCGACGGAAACATTGCCCAGAATGACCGTGACCCGTGATCCGAGCTGTGGTTGTTGCGGCAATTGGGTCGACCATATCAAGTCCGCGGGTTTTCCGGTCGATGTGATCCAGGTCGATGACGTGCTGCCGCTCAAGGCCAGGCTTGGCGTGCCGGAGGCCCTGATGTCATGCCATACGGCCGAGATTGGCGGTTACGTCATCGAAGGGCATATCCCGGCCGAGGCGGTGAAGCGCCTGCTTATCGAGCGCCCGAAGGCGATCGGCATTGCGGTTCCCGGCATGCCGGTAGGCTCGCCCGGGATGGAGGTGTCTGGCCAGACGCCGCAGCCCTACGAAATCGTCATTTTCTCAGCCGGCAAGCAGCATGTGTTTGCTCGCTATCGCGGGCTGCAGCAGGTCTGATCTCTTCGGAAGGAGTGGAAGCCGGGCGAAATGAAGCCGCCCGGCTCAACGTCTGCGTTATTGCTTCGCAGTGCAGACAACGCGGGTTTGCTCCATGTAGAGCGCGCCGTCCCGCTTGGAGATTTCAAAAGCGCGCTGAAGGCCGCTGTCGAACGTCACGACTACCGCATTATCGGCAAGCGTGAAGCTTCCGCTGCTTTGCCAGAGGCCGTCATAAGAGAAGCGCCCATCATTATCGAACGTGAAATGCGCTCCTCCCGGTGTCGCGCAGACCTTGCCGTTGATAGCGCTGGTCACCTCTTTAATCCCCGGGGCCAGGTTGGCACGGTGAGCCGCCGACGGCGCAAGGGGAGCCAGGATAAGCAAGCAGGTCGCCGACAGGGCGATTTGGCGGAACATCCTCATCACAGCCTCCCCTGGTTTGCCCAGAGTGAAACCCGCTCGGGGCTTGCGCAGCTAAGGTGGAGATGGGGATGACGACTTCAGATGTGAAGTGTTTCACCTTTATGTAAGATCGCTCGTGCGCTCAGAGGGATGCCTTTACGGCTCGATCGCCAACGCCCTCGCGGGCGGCACGTCGACCACCACTTTTCCAGTCCGCGCCTCCCATCGTCGAATCAGTCGCGTTCGCAACCATCAGGGCGACGGACCTCCTCCCAACCCTTTTGTTCGACGAAGATCGCGTGCCTGAAACGGTATGCTCGATCCTTCAGCGCGGGTTGCCGACCGACCTCTGAACCGGGAATGACGATGAGCATGCTCAACTCCTCGGCATGAAGACCATGCCGAATTGCGCATGCTGAGTGCCCAAGTTGTATGGGCACAAATATCCATTGCAATGTCTATTGAAGGTGCGGGCGGGAAATATCTGCGTGGGTCGCGGTCGAGCCACCGAGACGGAGGATCTTTGATCCATCTTGCGCCGCAACAAGGATTGTTGCAGCGGATGGGCCAAATCGCAAGCCCAAACCTTGATCTAGGTTAAAGACCGCAGGGCTTTCGGTGGCAGTGTGCGGCGCGCGCATCTTCAAGGTCAGGGGTTTGGAGGGTCGTGACAGATAAACCGCAAGACGACAAACCTGCGCCCGGCGGCGACAGAGGTGATGGAATCGCAAAGCATCATGACAACGCTGTCCAGCACGCACTGGTCGAGGCGCAGAAGCAGATTCTTCAGTTTCTCCGGCGTCGGCTTGGCGACCGCGACGCGGCGGATGAGGTTCTTCAGCGCTTTTCACTGCGCGCTTTGGAGAGAGCGTCACAGCTTCATGATGTTCGGATGGTGCGCGGATGGCTCGGCCGAATCCTGGCCACGACAATCGTCGACCATCAGCGCGAAGCGGCGCGACGGCAACGCCGCGAGGTCGTGATTGACCAGACAGAGGTTGAGAATCTTCCCATCGACGAGGAACTCGACGCAGCGATCTGTAATTGCCTTTATCGCATCTTGCCGACGCTCAAAGCCGAGTACGCCGACATCATCTGGCGCGCTGATATTCTTGGTGAGCCACGTGACCGCGTGGCGGCCAGTCTGGGAACGTCGCTGAACAACGTGACCGTCCGACTGCATCGTGGCCGGCAAGCGCTGAGAAAGCGCCTCGAAGAGATGTGCCGAACCTGCCCTGTCCACGGTTTCTTGGATTGTCACTGCGAAAAGGCTGAACAGTTGCGGAGGGCCCTCGCCGAAGCCAACGCCAACACCGTTCCTCGAAGTGGCGCCTGACGCTTGGATGGGGCTCACGCCAAGTCTGCTCTCCAGTGGAGGTAAGGAAAAGCTTGGATCGATCTCCAAGCAGGGCAACAGGCAACTGAGGACGCTCCTGGTGGTCGGGGCCTCGTCGATCATCAAACAGGCCAAACGTGGGGTGAACCTGCCGGAATGGCTCGTCGGCCTGATGGGCAGAAAGCCATACAAGCTTGTTGCCGTGGCGCTCGCCAACAAGACGGCGCGCATTATCTGGGCGCTGCTTTCCAAGGGGGCGTTTACAGACGATCAGCGCAGATCGCTGACGCCATTTGATTAAGAGCTCCGGCAAATCGCCGGTTCGCCGCACAGGTGCAAAAAGAGGTGATGAACGTGCGCGCCACGCCGGGGCCCTACGGATTTGGGGTTGAGGATTTCCGGAAGCGCCACGGCATGAGATCGTCGACGGCGCTTTACCGCACCGTCCCGGATGTATCAGATCTCCATAAACACCTTGCCTGTCGGGCCGTTCCACATATGAGACAGACCCCATCGCGCTCCGAAACCCCGCGGAGCCAATGAATCACGACAACAACACCCCGAAAAGCGCCTTCTTCAACGCCCTGCTAGGCTTCGTGGACAAAGGGTAGCCAGAGTTTGACTGCGGCAATGGCGACGAATCCGAGGTAAGATTCCTTGCTCTTGTCGTAGCGTGTGGCGACGCGCCGCCAGTTCTTGAGCTTGCTGAACAGA
>NZ_JACXWY010000047.1:0-8475 GCF_014764685.1 Allobosea spartocytisi | reverse complement strand
GCCCAAGCCCGAGGCGAAGCCGCCCGAGCCCGTCAAGCCGCCGCAGAAATCGGAGGCCGCCGCCGCGCAGGAGGCCGAGCAGAAGCGCCAGGAGCTGGCCAAGCTCGCCGAAGACGCCGAAATCGCCTCCAAGGCCAAGCAGGCCGAGGAACAGGCGAAGGCCGCCGCCAAGGCGAAGGCCGAGGCTGACGCCCAGCAGGCGAAAGCCAAGGCAGACGCGAAGGCCAAGGCCGACGCGCTCGCCAAGGCCGAAGCCGACAAGGCCGCCAAGGAACAGGCCGAGGCCGCCGCGAAGGCTAAGGCGGAGGCGGCCGCGAAGGCCAAGCTCGCCGCCGAGGCGAAGGCCAAGCAGGAGGCCGAGGCCAAGGCGAAGAAAGAGGCGCAGATCGCCAAGAACTTCAACGCCACCGATATCGAGCGGCTGCTGCAGTCGAAGGAAAAGGCGCAGTCCACCGGCTCCTCGGCGCCGCAGGTCAACCGCACCGCCTCGCTCGGCACCCAGACCGGCTCCTCGCAGAAGCTCAGCCCCTCGCTCAAGGCACAGCTCATCGGCATCATCCAGGATCAGTTGCTGAAGTGCTGGAACGTGCCGATCGCGCTTGCCAACGCGCATGGCAACGCCAATGTCGTGCCGACGGTGCGCATGAAACTGAACACCGACGGCTCGCTCGCCGCCGAGCCCGGGGTGATCAACCGGTCTGCCGATCCGCTCTTCCAGGTCGCGGCCAGCTCGGCATTGACCGCGACCCGCCGCTGCGCGCCTTTGCGCATTCCGGCTCAATTTGCCGCCTATTATGACGACTGGCGTGACGTCGTCGTCAATTTCGACGCAAGGGACGTACTGTGACCCTGATCGACCGCACTCCCCTCCCCTTCCTCGCTTCGGCCCCGACGCGCCGCGGCCTCCTCGCCATGGCCGGCGCGAGCCTGCTCGTGCCCGCGGCGGCGAGAGCCGAGCTCGTCATCGACCTGCGCGGCGGCACCTTCCAGCCGATGCCGATCGCGATCGCGGATTTCGCCGGCGAGGGCGGCGTTCTCGTCTCCAGCGTCATCACCAACAATCTGAAGCGCTGCGGCTATTTCCTGCCCGTCGACAAGGGCCGCTTCCCCGAGAAGAACCCGCCCTTCGACACTGCCCCGCAATTCCAGGCCTGGCAGGCCGCCGGCGTGCAGGCGCTGGTCACCGGCCGCGTCGCCCGCGAGGCCGGCCGCATCCGCGCCGAATTCCGCCTCTGGGACGTCGGCACGGGCACGCAGACCGACGGCCAGCAATATTTCACCGATCCGAGCAACAGCCGCCGCGTCGGCCACATCATCTCGGACGCGATCTTTTCGAAGATCACCGGGCTCGGCGGCTTCTTCGACACCCGCATCGTCTTCGTCGATGAATCCGGCACCAAGGAGAACCGCCGCAAGCGCCTCGCCATCATGGATCAGGACGGCGCCAATGTGCGCTACCTGACCAATGGCGACGTCTCGGTCGTGACCCCCCGCTATTCGCCAGTCGGGCAGGATGTGACCTTCATGTCGCAGCGCCATGGCGAGCAGCCGCGCGTGCAGGTGCTCAACATCGAGACCGGCCAGCGACAGATCGTCGGCAACTTCCCCGACATGACCTCGAGCCCGCGCTTCGCGCCGAACGGCCAGCGCATCGCGCTCTCGCTGCAGCAGGGCGGCAACGCCAATCTCTACGCCATCGACATCGCCTCGCGCTCGACGACGCGGCTGACCTCGACGGCGGCGATCGACACCTCGCCCTCCTATGCGCCCGACGGTTCCAAGATCGTCTTCGAGAGCGACCGCGGCGGCTCGCAGCAGCTCTATGTGATGCCGGCCGGCGGCGGCGAGGGCCAGCGCATCTCCTTCGGCCAGGGCCGCTATTCGCAGCCCACCTGGTCGCCGCGCGGAGACCTCATCGCCTTCACCCGGCAGAGCCCTAACGGCTTCGCCATCGGCGTGATGCGGCCCGACGGCTCGGGCGAGCGTATCCTGACGGAAGGCTTCCACAACGAGGCGCCGAACTGGGCGCCGAACGGCCAGTACCTGATGTTTTTCCGCGACCCCGGCGGCGAGACCGGCGGCAAGCTCTACATGGTCGACATCACCGGCCGCGTCGAAGTGCCGGTGCCGACTCCGGCCTATGCCTCCGACCCGACCTGGTCGCCGCTGCTGAGCGGCCCGGCGCGCTGAGACGAGCATCGGCGAGGACGAACGCGCCGCCCGACCTGCGCCGGGCGGCTTTTGCTTGTGTGGAGTCGGTCGCTCAGTCGCGGTAGATCGGCTCCTCGGCATCGAGCTGCCGGCGGATCGAGGCCAGGTGCAGGCGCGCCGATTCCGGATCGCCCTCGCGCATCTGGCGATAGGCGGCCTCGGCGATCTCGGGCTTGACCGGCAGAACCTCCCGCCCCGTCGAGAGCGCCAGCGCCTGCACCTCGCAGGCGCGCTCCAGATAATAGAGATCGTCCCAGGCTTCGGCGATCGTCGGTCCGAGCACCATGACGCCGTGATGCTTCATGAAGACGATATCGGCGTCGCCAACTGCGGCGGCGATGCGATCGCCCTCGCTCTCGTCGAGGGCAAGGCCGTTATAATCCCGGTCGACCGCCGTGCGGCCGTAGAACTTGAGCGCCGTCTGACCGGCGAAGATCAGCGGCTCGCCCTCCGTCATCGAGAGTGCCGTCGCATAGGGCATATGGGTGTGGAAGGCGACCTTGGCGCGCGGAAGGTTCTTGTGGATCCGGGCATGGATGTAGAAGGCGGTCGCCTCCGGCTGGCCCTCGCCCGAGACGACGTTGCCGTGGAAGTCGCAGATCAGCAGCTTCGAGGCGGTCAGCTCCCGAAAGGCCCAGCCATAGGGGTTGACGATGAACAGGTCGTCATAGCCCGGCACCAGCGCCGAGAAATGGTTGCAGATGCCCTCCTCGAAGCCATAGCGCGCCGCCATCCGGAACGTCGCGGCGAGATCCCGGCGGGCCTCCCACACCACCTCCGAGTCGAGATCGGGTTGGTTCGGGCCCCGCGCAGGCGCCGTGCTCGAAACGCCGGGCTTGAGGGAATGGGCCATCGCAATCTCCAGTCGAGCGAAAACGGAAAACGAAGCAAGCATCGGGCCGGCGTCTCGCCCGACGATATCGCCATCCGGAGGAAAAATGCGCTGCAATCGGTGCCCCGATTTGCAAACTCGTTTCACAAGCCCCGCGTCTTGAGGCCGGGATCTCAGCCCAGGCCCGCGCGGGAAAGTTGTGTCTCCCGTGTTACAGCCAAGCCCGCAAATGGCCCTTCGCCACATTTGGTTAACCATACGCCGCAATGCCGCCACTTCGCCTTGATCTGGCAAGGTCTCGTTTAGGTTGACGCTTCATTGATGGCAGCGAGGCAACGCTGTCCTGAAGCGCGCCGCCATATGATTTCGATCGCCCGGAGTTCAGCCATGTTGACCACCCTCCTCGCCGGCGGCCGCACCGTCCGCTTCGCCGCCGCCCTCGCAGCCACGCTCGCACTCGGCGCCTGTGCCAACAACAACCAGAACGCGGATGCGTCGGGCTTCGGCGCCGGCGGCGCCGCCACGCCCGGCAGCGCGCAGGACTTCGTCGTCAATGTCGGCGACCGCGTCTTCTTCGAGACCGACTCCACCGACCTGACCTCGACCGCGACCGCAACCCTCGACAAGCAGGCTTCCTGGCTGCAGCGTTATCCGCGCTACAGCTTCGTCGTCGAGGGTCACGCCGACGAGCGCGGCACCCGCGAATACAACTACTCGCTCGGCGCCCGCCGTGCCCAGACCGTGCGCGACTACCTCGCCTCGCGCGGCATCCAGGCCAACCGCATCCGCACCATCTCCTACGGCAAGGAGCGCCCGGTCGCGGTCTGCAACGACATCTCCTGCTGGTCGCAGAACCGCCGCGCCGTGACGGTCCTGGACGGCGCCGGCGGCGCCCCCGGCGTCTGAGCGCCGCGCCCCTCTGAAAACACGAAGCCCCGGACGGCAACGTCCGGGGCTTTTTCATTGCAGATCGCTACAGCACGCTGTCATTCCGGGCTTGGCCCGGAATCCATCACAGAGCGCATCGCCTCATGATGGATTCCGGATTGGCGCCGCTTCGCGGCTTGTCCGGAATGACGCAGCGGATAACGAGTTGAAACGAAACCTCACCCCACCGGCGTCGGGATCAGGCTCCGTGCCACGCCCTCGATCCGTTCGGCCGCGCCGACAAGGGCTTCCGCGGCCCGGTCCTCGACCTCGCTGAGTCGCTGGTCGGCCGCGCCGGCATCGCCCTGCGTCGCCGCCAGATCGGATTCCAGCTTGGCGAGCCGCTGTCTCAGCTCGGACATCTCGTCGGCCACCATCAGCGCCGCCATGACATGCAGGCGCATGTCTCCGATCTCGCCGAAGGCCTCCCGCATCTCGCCGATCTTGCCGTCATAGAAGCGCGCGAGCTCTTCCAGATGCGCTTCCTCGCCCTCCCCGCAGGCCATCCGATAGGCCTTGCCGGCGATCGTGACGTTGACTTGCGGCATCGCCTCTCCTTCCCGTGACCTCCCATGCGGGACAGATCACTCCGTCTCCTCGGCCTCGACCTCCGCCGGCTGCTGGGCTTGCACCCGCTCGATAACCGCGCCGATCACGTTCATCGCCCGCATCAGGCGCTGGTCGACGTCACCAGCCGCCGCCTCGACATGGCCGAGCCGGGCCATCGTCCCGTCGAGCTCGGCCGCCAGCCGCGCCCGGTCGTCCTGCATCAGCGCCAGCTCGGTCTCGAGATTGGCCCGGCCGCGCTCGGCCTCGACCCTTCGCCGTGCCGCCGCTTCCAACTGCCCCAGCGCCGCATCGAGGCGCGCCAGCGCATTGTCCAGCATCAGGCTCGCCACCATCGCTCTCCTTTCAGATCGAAGCCGGCTCACGCGATTCGTGCCTGAATTTACAGCAGAAGCGTGGGAAACGTGAATCCCGGCCGCAGGAAACCTGCGATTGCCAAGGGCTTGTCCACATGCGCTGAGGCAAAGCTTGCGGAAACGACCCTGCGCCGCGCCTTCCGAGGCACGAAACCGCCCGCCGCGAATTGACTCAAGGCGAGCGCCGGGCCTAATCCAGCCGTCCTTTCGAAGTCATCTGCGCTTGCCTTTGTCGGACCGTCCTGCCCGCCTCGCGCGGGGTCGGGCCGGACCGCCCCGCCCGCCAGACGGAGCCACGAGATCACCATGACCACCATCGACCGCGCCCAGCACGACAAGCTCGCCAATGCCATCCGCGGCTTGGCGATGGACGGCGTCGAGAAGGCCAAGTCCGGCCATCCCGGCCTGCCGATGGGCGCCGCCGACGTCGCGACCGTGTTGTTCACCCGCGTGATGAAATACGACGCCGCCGATCCGCGCTGGCCGGATCGTGACCGCTTCGTGCTCTCCGCCGGCCACGGCTCGATGCTGCTCTACGCCCTGCTCTATCTCACCGGCACGCCCGGCATGGAGCTCGCCGACCTCGAGAAGTTCCGCCAGCTCGGCTCCCGGACTCCCGGCCACCCCGAGAATTTCGAGACCGCCGGCGTCGAGACCACCACCGGCCCGCTCGGCCAGGGCCTCGCCACCGCCGTCGGCATGGCGATGGCCGAGCGCATGCTCGCCGCCGAGTTCGGCAAGAAGGTCGTCGACCACCATACCTATGTGCTGGCATCCGACGGCGACCTGATGGAAGGCATCAGCCAGGAGGCGATCGCGCTCGCTGGCCATCAGAAGCTCAACAAGCTGATCGTGTTCTGGGACGATAACGGCATCTCGATCGACGGCCCGCTGACCATCACCGACAATGTCGACCAGGTCGCGCGCTTCAAGGCCTGCGGCTGGCGCTCCGAGCGCGTCGACGGCCATGATCCCGACGCGATCGAGGCCGCGATCCGCCGCGCCCAGAAGTCGAACAAGCCGACCATGATCGCCTGCAAGACCGTGATCGGCTTCGGCGCGCCGAAGAAGGCCGGCACCTCCAAGGCTCATGGCGAGCCGCTCGGCGCCGAGGAGCTTGCCGCCGCCAAGAAGGCGCTCGGCATCACCGGCGGCGCCTTCGAGGTCCCGGCCGATGTGCTGAAGACCTGGCGCGCGGCCGGCAAGGCCGGCGCAAATGCCCACGCCAGCTGGAGGAGCCGTTTCGGCCTGCTCTCCGAGCGCAAGCGCGGCGAGTTCGAGCGCCGTCTGGCGCATATCGTGCCAGCCAAGCTCGACAAGGCGATCCTCGCCCATAAGAAGGCGCTGATCGCCGCGCCGCAGGCTGTGGCCACCCGCAAGGCCTCGGAGCTCGCGCTCGAAGCCATCATCCCGGTGATGCCGGAGCTGGTGATGGGCTCGGCCGACCTGACGCCGTCGAACAACACCCGCACCAAGGCGGCGGAGGACTTCACCCCGAAGACCCCGAAGGGCCGCTACGTCCGCTACGGCATCCGCGAGCACGGCATGGCCGCCGCGATGAACGGCATCACCCTGCATGGCGGCTTCCGCACCGCTGGCGGCACCTTCCTGGTCTTTGCCGACTATGCCCGCCCGTCGATGCGGCTTGCCGCGCTGATGGGCGTTCCGGTGATCTACGTCATGACGCATGACTCGATCGGCCTCGGCGAGGACGGCCCGACCCACCAGCCGGTCGAGCAGATCGCCTCGTTGCGCGCCATGCCGAACATGCGCGTCTTCCGCCCGGCCGATACGATCGAAACGGCGGAGGCCTGGCAGATCGCGCTGGAGCGCACGGATGGCCCGACGGTTCTGGCCCTCACGCGCCAGAACCTGCCGCAGCTGCGCACCGACGCCTCGGCGAAGAACCGCTCGGCGGCTGGCGCCTATGAATTGCTGGCGGCCGAGGGCGGCAAGGCCCAGGTCTCGCTCTTCGCCTCCGGCTCCGAGGTCGAGCTCGCGGTCGCCGCGCGCAAGCTGCTGGCGGAAAAGGGCGTGCGCGCGCGCGTCGTCTCGGTGCCCTCGCTCGAGCTCCTGCTGGCGCAGGACGAGGCGACGCAGGCTGCGATCATCGGCTCCGCCCCGATCAAGATCGCGGTCGAGGCCGGCGTCCGCTTCGGCTGGGATGCGGTGATCGGCCATGACGGCGGTTTCGTCGGCATGCACTCCTTCGGCGCCAGCGGCCCCTACAAGGACGTCTACAAGCATTTCGGCATCACGGCGGAAGCCGTCGCCGATGCCGCGATGAAGAAGCATAACGCCTGATTTTCAGGCCACCGGGCTGAGTTTCCCGAGACAAGTCTTGCATTCGGCCATGCTTTGGCCGAATTGCCCGCGTGGATAGCGACGGCTCACGCCGGACGCTCGGCGAAGGAGAGGAAGACATGACGGTGAAGGTAGCGATCAACGGCTTCGGCCGCATCGGGCGCAACGTTCTGCGCGCGATCATCGAGTCGAAGCGCAAGGACATCGAGGTCGTGGCGATCAACGATCTCGGCCCGGTCGAGACCAACGCCCATCTCTTCCGCTTCGACTCCGTCCATGGCCGCTTCCCCGGCACGGTGACCGTCTCCGGCGACACGATCGATGTCGGCCGCGGCCCGATCAAGGTCACCGCCATCCGCGACCCGAAGGAGCTGCCGCACAAGGCGCTCGGCGTCGACATCGCGCTGGAATGCACCGGCCTCTTCACCACCAAGGAGAAGGCCGCCGCCCATCTCGCCGCCGGCGCCAAGCGCGTCCTGGTCTCGGCTCCCTGCGACGGCGCCGACCTGACCGTCGTCTTCGGCGTCAACCAGCACGAGCTGACCAAGGACCACCTGATCGTCTCGAACGCCTCCTGCACGACGAACTGCCTCGCCCCCGTCGTGCGCGTGCTCCATGACGCCGTCGGCATCGACAAGGGCTTCATGACCACGATCCACGCCTATACCGGCGACCAGCCGACGCTGGACACGATGCACAAGGATCTCTACCGCGCCCGCGCCGCCGCCATGTCGATGATCCCGACCTCGACCGGTGCCGCCAAGGCGATCGGCCTCGTCATCCCCGAGCTCAAGGGCCGTCTCGACGGCACCTCGATCCGCGTTCCCACCCCGAACGTCTCGGTCGTCGACTTCAAGTTCATCTCGAAGCGCAAGACCACGGTCGAGAAGGTGAACGAGGCCATCATCAAGGCCTCGAAGCGCGGCCCGCTGAAGGGCATCCTCGGCGTCACCGACCAGCCGAACGTCTCGATCGACTTCAACCACGATCCGCATTCCTCGACCTTCGCCCTCGACCAGACCAAGGTCATGGACGACAAGTTCGTGCGCGTGCTGTCCTGGTACGACAACGAATGGGGCTTCTCGAACCGCATGAGCGACACCGCCGTCGCCATGGGCGCGCTGCTCTGATCGACCTCTGAAAGCGAGGCCGCGTTCCGGCGCGGCCTCGCCCGTTTCCTTCAAACTGCGGAGAGCCCATGGCCAAGATCGAGCCGACCGTCACGTCCCCGGCCCCTGTCGAGACGCCCGCCGTGACGCCGCCCCCCGCACCGAGCCC
>NZ_JACXWY010000046.1:0-10308 GCF_014764685.1 Allobosea spartocytisi | reverse complement strand
CCCGTCGGCTCGGCCGCGGTGAAGCCGGTTGTCGTTACGCCCGACTACGATGACACACCCGCCACAAGGCCTGCGCCGGCTGTGCCGGTTGCGACGCGCGGCCAGAAAGAAGCTTCCGGGGAAAGGCAACGCGACCCGAAGTCGCGCGGTCGCAACGACAATCCCTTCGAACCCTATGGCGAGCGTTCGTCGTCGCGGCCCTACGCATTGAGACTGCCCGACGCGATCGACCTGGTCGTCCGGCAAATGGCCGCCGAGCAGCGCACCCACCCGCTACGCATCGTCGACAAGATCCTGTACGACGGCCTGAGGCGGCTCGGCCGATTGCCGCCTCCACCCGAGGCTTGAGGCCGCTCTTCGTTCCACGTGCAGTTCACGCTGATCGTTCTTTCAGTCGGCGGGCGGACATCGCCATCAGCATCGGCCACATCGAAAACTGCCCGGCGGCCGCGCGTCGTGTGAGATTGCGTAGATACCCCCCGGGATTCTTGATCGCAACGCCGCGCTGCAGGATCGCCGCGACGACGATCGCTGCCTGTGTTTCGCCCATCGTAGTGCCCGCCTCCTCCCAGGCGCTGGGGCTGATCCCGAGCATCGGCCGAACGATCGCAGCCGTGCTGAGGAGGTCGCGATAGGAACGGATCTGATCGCGCGCGTAGTCGATGATGTCGGGGCAGGCCTCGAGCACCACGCGCAGCGGGACATTGTCAGGCCGAACCGTGCGATGGTCGGGTTCCGCTTCGATCGAGAGCACCGCGTTAGCCGCCGCCGGATTGAGAAACGCACCCGTAGCGGCCTCAGAATCATTCGGCGCCGTCGTAGTCCGAGCCTCGCCAAGATTCGATTCCAGGATATTGAGGACGCGATCGGCAAGCTCCTGGAGCTCGATGACGATTGGATCGAGGACTTCTGCCGTCGGCGTGCGCGGAACGCGCGCGACGATGGTCTGATATTCCCCGTGCAACGCGAGCCAGTCGATCGGGAGGTTCGCCTCGATGCCGGCAGCTATCATTTTCACGACGTCGCGCCGCAGGACCGTGAAACGTTGCCGACGATTGCGCAGGAGCCGCACCTCCTCCTCGATTTGGCGCGCCATCCGGTCAAACTCACTCGCGCGCGCGATGATCGGCCCAAGGTCGAAGCCGTAGGCGACTTCGACGCCGCCATCGACGGATTTTCGCGCGAAGCGTTTTCCGTTTGGGCTATCGCGGCGCAGGATCAGACCATGAGCGACGAGGACGGCCAGGTGGCGCCGAAGCGTGGAGGCCGCCATTCCATGCGAGCGCAGCGAAAGATATCGATTTGAAGGATAGACCACGAGATCGGGCGAGCCGGCTGTCAGCACCGCGTCTGGGTGAAAGCTCAGCAGCGCGCTGAGGACGATCAGCGCGCGATCGGGGACGCCGAGCGCGGACCGTGCTGCGCTGATGTCGCGGAAGACCTTCCACTTGTGCGCTGACGTGCCTCGCGGGCATTCGCGCACGAGCGCATTGATCCTCAGCGTCCCGCGAGAAAGCCCCCGGTTCCCAAACGGACTGCATGGTGTTTGGCCAAGCTCCTGCATTCGCAACCTCTCCTTCCGAAGAGCGCGGGCAAAGAAAATCCGTGGCGCGAAAGCGCACGTCTCTTGAACTGTCAGGTGCTGCGATCTAAGATGCCATTGTGAGTTATTGGCGTCGCAGGCGATTGCCGTCGCCCGACCGCTTACCCTCTTGAGAGACCCGGCTTTGCCGGGTTTTTCTTTGTCTGGGCTCTCTTCTCCTCGTTGAATCGAATCCGTACATTATATTGAATGTTGACGAGTCGTCCATGCGGGGCGCTTGTTGCGATCCATGCTTATTGCGGCTGCTTTCGCAGCTTGGAGATGACGGATGTTGAGCAATTCGCGTACGCGCAAAGCCGAACGAAATTCAAATGAGCACTCGCTGTTGCGAGCGTTTCAAGCACGCCTGGAAAGCTTGCGCAGCGAAACCGGGCTGAGCCGCCGAGCCTTCGCCGACCGGCTCGGTATTCCTCGGTCGAGCTACTTTCATTTGATGAGCGACGCCGGAAATCCGAGCCTCGACACGGTCGAGCTCATTGCGGCGCGCGTAGGGGTCCATCCGTCGGAGCTATTCCCAGCGCCCGCACCAAGTTCGTTCTCAGAGACGCCAGTGTCCGATCCAGAAGGCGAAACGAACCGAGTCCGCTCAACCACTTAGGCGTGGCCAACACCCACAAACGTCCAATATACTAGACGTTGGAAGCGTGCTACAATCACGCAATTGTTACGGTCTAGTTTAGGACAATATGGCCCCGGTTCGCAAACCTCTGCCTGTCGATCACTCGATGCTGAACGAGATGCTCGCAATTCGACTCCAGCAACTCGAAATCGAAAACGGCGGCATGGAAGCCTTTTTGCCCAAAACTGGGCTCGCGCGCGGGACCTATTATACGATCCTGCGCGGCATCGGGAATCCGACCTTGAGGACGATGGAACGCATCGCCTCGAGCTTGAACATGACAGTGTTCGAGCTGCTGGGGTTCGAGGTGTCGGACGCAAAGCGAGCGCTGCAGAAGAGCGGCGTAGACTACGATGAGCTAGCGTCGGCGATCGCGAAGAAAAATCGCGCGGATCGAACGCTCGCGCGCCAGACGCGCTCGAAGAAGCTGCCGATCTGACTCGTTCGAGCGGGAAAAAACGCCGAGCGTGGGTCATGCCCGGCGTTTCTGGTCACGCAGCTTCGAATTGATCTGGGCCATCAGGATCGGGCCGAGCGAAAATTCGCCGGCCGCCGCCCTGGTGGTCAAACCGCGCAAATAGCCTCCGGCCGAATTGATTGCACCGCTTCGCTCGAGGATGCAGGCCACGACGATGGCCGCCTGGACCTCGCCCATCACGGTTTGCGCCTCCTCCCAGGCGCTTGGACTAATCCCGAGCATGGGCCGGACCACCGCGGCGGTCGCCAAAAAGTCGCGCCAGTTCGAAATCCCGCCCTTGGCGTATTCGGCAATCTCCGTGCACGCCTGCATCACAAAACCTAGGGTATAGGTCCCTTCCGGCATCCTCGGCGTTTGGTGTTCTGGCTCCGCCCTCGCCCCCCCGCCTTCTCGAAGGCCAGGTTCAAGTTCAATAAGGGGATCTGTATTTGAATTCTGTATGTGACGCCCGGAATGGGACTCATTGGCGCTTAGATTCTCTGCTTTGATATGATTTTTCAACAGGCTGAGGATGTCATCGGCGAGTTGAGAGAGCGTCTCGGCGATCGGTTCGAGCTCGGCGCACGTAGCGGTTCGCGGAATCGCATCCACGATCGCGCGGAAGCCCTTGTGAACCTCGTGCCAGTCGGCAGGCCCCTGCCCTGCCCTCCGGGTCGGCACGCCCTCCTCTATCCCCGTAGAAATCATCTTGGCGATGTCGCGCCGGCAGATCGTGATCCGCTCGCGCACGAGCTTCAGCGCGCGGGCGTCTGCCTCGATCGCCGACGCCAGGCTCTCGAACTCCCCGGCCCGGACGACGAGCGGTGAGAGTTCGAACCCGAAGGCGAGCTCGATCTCTCCGCCACGGCCCTTGCGGGCGTATCGTTTGCCGTTCGGGCTGTCGCGACGAATGATCAATCCCGCGTCCACAAGGGCCGCGAGGTGCCGTCGCAACGTCGATGCTGGCATGCCGTGCGCGCGAAGAGCGAGCTGATAATTCGACGGAAAGACGATGAGATCGTCATCACCGCTCAGCGCGGTCTCAGGGTGAAATGACAGAAGGGCATTGAGCACCGAAAGCGATTGCTGGGACACACCGAGGCGTGTTCGAGCAGTCGAGATCGTCTTGAAGATTTGCCACTTGTGGACGATCCTCTCGGGCGGTCGGGACGAAGCGGCTACCTGCGTTGCCACATGGGCGAGCGTTAGTGATCGCCGCCCAAAGGGCGTCGTTGATTGATATGGTTCCATGTCTTTGCCTCAGCCGGGCAAAGAAAATCTGCTCGCCAAAATGACGCCGTCTCGCATTCGAGACTTGACTGCGATTCGCGGAAGTGATTCTCTATCAGTCGCCAAACTAAGACAGAGGCTTCCGGGACGGTGACGTTTCGGGGGCCTTTTTCTTTTGCCGCTACGGTTCCTTTCGTGTTTCAGGGTACGCGGTTCACGCATCAGCACGGCGCTTGAACGCCGCGTAGATCTCGGGCAACTGATCGACGAGGTACGCTCCGAAGTCTGGGGCGTGACGGTTGTCGATCGTGAGACGAGTTTGATCCTTGGCTCGCTGGATGCGAGCGACCTGCTTTCCATCGTCGGATTTGACGATATGCGTCGCAGGCTTCTTCGGACGGCGGACCAGGGCCTTCAATACGCGCTCGAAGCGAGCATCACTCTGTGCTGTCTGAAAATCCGGATCAGACACGGCTTCGCGCCATTTTTCATCGCCCTGCTTCACGAGCGACGCCAGCTGCTCCCAACGCGGTCGTCCGATCTTTGGGGCCGCGCCTATGGCGACGATCAGGTCTTCGGGAAGCTCTCTGACAAGCGAAATCATCGTCGATAGATTTCCCTTCGGGACCGAGAGCGCTGACATGATAGCCGTGCGCGAGAAACCACGATCTTCAAGCCGGGCTGCGAACAGCGCTCGCTCGATGAACGAGAGATCCTTGCGATCCGTATTCTCTTTTCCTTGAGCGACGATCAGTTCCTCGTCGCTGAGCTCGCGCACGATCGCCTTTACAGGGCGCCCGAGGGCACGGAGCGCGGCGACACGGCGATGCCCATACGCGGCTTGATAACGTCCGGGGGCGTCTGCGCGAGGCCGAACGAGGATTGGAACCTGTTGCCCATCTTCCGATAGCCCTGCTTTGAAGGCCTCGAACTCGTCGCCGTCGCTCACATTGAGACGATCGCGTATGAAAGCTGGATCGACGAGGTTGGGGTCGAGCTCGACGACTTGTGCCCCCGAGGCGAGCTGCGCTCGGAGCGCATGTGCCTCGTCGGCATCGTCGGATAGGCTCTGCAGAGAGAGACCCATCGCTTTGAGCGAACCAGATGACACAGGCGAGCGTGTCGGCCTATCTTCGCTCGGGGCGGGCGGCGCAGTTATAGGCGCCATCATGACTTTGAGCTGATCGCGGCGCTTGTTCATGTCGCCCTCCCCCAAGACTCGAGAACAAGATTCTCGATTTCAACATGGACCGTGTCGAGCGCCTCGATCGCCCGGTCATAGGTGCTGCGCGTGAAATTCTCGCGGCCGATTTCGTAAAGGGTCTGCTTCGTCAACCCAGCGTCAGCAATCGCCGTCGACTTGAGTATAGGCGTTGTCAGGACGCGTTCGCCGAACAGGCTTCGCATCAAGCCGACGATCTGTCCCTGTGGCCCGTCGGAAGGCTCGTAACGCGTGATCGCGTACCGAAAGAAGTCGTAGTCTGCGTCGCCACCTGCCTGCTCGACGACGTCAAGAAGGCTTGAGGTCATGTGCAGAAACTGCGACATCGACGCGACATCCAGCATTTGAGGATGAATCGTGACAAGAACGCTCCTCGCGGCGCAAAGCGCCGAGAGCGTTAGGAAACCGAGCGACGGGGGGCAGTCGAGAATGACGACGTCGTATCGGTCTTCAACTGAAGCCAACGCCGTCGCGATGCGCGAAAAAAACATTCGGTCAGAGCCACGGCGGCGCTCGGCGAGCACGCGCGGTGTGTCGTGCTCAAACTCCTGGAGCTCGAGATTGCCTGGGACGATATCGAGCCCTGCGAAGTACGTCGTTCGAATAATATCGCTTAACGGGCGCTGTTGGTCGTCGTAGCGGATAGCACCGTAGAGAGTGTCGTTGTCCTGTAGGTCGAATTCAGGCTGCAGTCCGAAGAGAGCTGACAACGACGCTTGCGGGTCGAGATCGATCGCGAGCGTCCGAAATCCGCGCATCGCAAAATATTGTGCGACATGCGCGGCCGTTGTCGTCTTGCCCGATCCGCCCTTGAAATTCGTGACTGCGATTACCTGGAGATGATCGCCCGCACGACGAGTTGGCAAATAATTCGGCTTTGTGCGCGCGAGCGTCCGACGCACTTCGTGGATTTGCTCAAGCGTAAACAGACGCCGGCCGCGGGCGTTCTTTTCGGTCTCTGGCACGTCACCCGCGATCGATAGCTGGCGGATATAGGCATCCGTGACGCCGATCAGCTTCGCAGCCTCGCCGGAGGTGAATTTGCGAAGCTCCTTCTCCGCCGCTGGAGGGAAGGCACGAGTGCGGAGTTCCTTCAGCTGTGCGCTGAGCAGATCAGCGTCGGACTCGATAAGACGCGTCAATGAACGCACCTTCTTTCCGGTGCGATGACTGGGGTCAATTTGTGTCAGGTCGGTCATCTACGCTCGATGTCGCTATTTTTCGTGTTGAGCGTAAATTCTCTTGTTCTTCCGAGTCGGTCAAGCGATTTAGAGTTAATGCGCGTTAACCATTGTGGCGAGGCCGGCGTACAGTCGGAAATGCTCGCGGGCTCGGATCGCTATACAGAGAGGAGACAGTTGCTTGCGGTCGTATATGATTCGCGTCGCATCGTTGAAGCTTCGGTTCGCTATCGGTGTCGGAGACCGCCACGAAAAGTTCTCAGCTGAGAACTTTCGCAATGACATGATCCAGCGGGGTTCGCGCATCCGGGGGATTGTCCTAGCGAAGCCAGCTGCATGCGCAGGAACTGAAACGGGGCTCTTCCGTCAGGGAGTTCTCAGCTGAGAACTTCCGACACTGCGCGCCCGTTACATCCCAAAACGCGGCGTAGCCTGGATGGTTTGCGGTTTTTGGGGCGGTTGGCGTGGTCTGTTCGGACGCGTTCTTGGTGATAACGTTTATACCCCGAGCCGTGCGGCCCTGCCCTGCGCGCGCTCCGCCTCGTTATAATAGCTCGCCGCCTGCTGGACCGACCGGTGCTGCGACTGCTGCATCGCCTCAGGCAAGCCAATGCCCTGGCGCGCTGCCTCGGTGAGATATCCCGCGCGCAACCCGTGGGCTGCGAATTCCTTGGGATCCAGGTCCGCCATCGCGCAACGCCGCTTGACGATCAAGTTGATGGACTGCGGCGTCAGAGCGCGGTCCTCCAACGCCTCCCACCGGTCAATCGCACGAAAAACAGGGCCCCTCTGAATGTCGGCCCGCAAGAGCCACTCCCGCAACGCCTCGACGGGAGGGCCGACGAGAAAGACCCTCCCCGCATCGTCTGCGTCGCCGGTCTTTGTGCGCCCGAGCTGGATCGAGACGCATGGCAAGGTCGGCGACCTCGGATCGAGCGGATCACGCAGAACGCCCGGTTCGTCGCTCAGCTGCTCCATCCGCAGGCGCGCGACCTCGCTCCGGCGGCGGCCTCCTGACGCGAACGCCAGCAGCAGAATCGCGAGATCTCGGGTGTCGGCCAGCCGATCCGTCGTGCAGGTCGCCGTCAGCCGGTCGAGGACGTCGCGCGTCACGGCGCGCTTGCTCTTGCGGCGCCGCGGCCGCGGCGAAGCGCGCACCGCCAGTCGCACGGCCGAGCGCAGGCTCGGCGCGGTGAGCGGACTTTCGATCCCCTTCCAGCGATGCAGCGTCCCCCAGCTTGCAAGGCGGCGCTTCACCGTATTCGGTGCATGCGGCCCCTCGCTTCGCAACAGGCCGTCGGCGTGCAGTTCGGCTGCGACGTCGGCGGGCATGCCGTGGTTCGGATCGCTCGCGCGATGCGCGGGATCCCACAGATGATGCGCGACAAACTTTAGCGCCAGCGCCTCAGGTGCCGGCCACCCCAGAGGCTCGCCGGTAGCCGCTAGCGCCCAGGCTTCGAGATAGGCAAGATCCGACGTGAGCGCGCGAAGGCTGTTCTCGCCCATGCCTTCCTTAGCGAGATGCTTCAGCGTCGCGACGTCGTCGTCGGTGAGCAGCTGCGCCAGCCGATCGCGCCGGTCCATCGGCAGGATGGCCGACAGCGTGTCGAGCTCGAGGGCGCGTTGCGATTCGGCATCGAGGGATCGGCCTTTGACGATATCGTCCATGGTGACCTCAGAAGCCGTAGGTTTGTTCGGCCCAGCGCAAAAGCACGGCGGCGTTCGGATCGGGCAGGCGCACCCGCTGGGCCTTGAGGGCGTCCGCGATCGCGAGACCGACATCGGCCTCCACCCAGTGGCCGTGCGTCATGAGAAAGAACCAGCCGAAGGGCAGGGCGATCTCGCGGTCGATCGCCTCAATGCGATCCATCAATTGATGAGCGGTCGTCTCAGGCGTCATGAGCAAGCGGTCGCTCGGCATCTTCAATGGCCGGGGAATGAAGCCGACTTCGCGCTCGCCCTTGTGGCAGTAATCGCGAGCGTCGAGCGCCCAGTGCGTGAAGACGCGCTGCGCGCCCGCGCTCGAGGCTTCCCAGTCCCGGAAGAACCTCACCTCGCGCGGCACGAACTCGAAATAGTCCGGCACCAGGTCAAGGAACGGCGTTTCGCGCGTCACGCCGCGCGGTCCGGTCTCCCGGACGACACGCCGCTCCATCTCGGGACGCTTGGCCTCGCGCTTTTCGCGCTCCACGCGGCCGCAGCGGTCGAGGAAACTGCGGACGTGGACGAAGGCCCCGCCGGCGCGGTCGAGCAGGCGGTAGAGGGGGCCGACGAGGCGAGCCGAGTCGGGCAGCGGCTTATCTCGAGGCCAGCTCGGGTCGAGCAATTCCTGCGCACCCCAGGGCCGGTAATCCCGATTGACGATCGGGCCGGCGCGCCACTCGATCTCGCGGCCGAGCGCGATCTGGATGTAGTCGGCGGCCGCGGGACCAGTCGCCGCGAAGACGAAGGCGCTGGTGCCGCGCCACTCGGTGATCTGCAGGTCGGTTTCCTTGAGGCGCGACCAGACCGCCTTGACGTCGCCGCCGTCTTTGGCAAGTTCGGCCGTCAACCACGGCCGCAGCTCCCCGACGCGCGTGCCATCTGGCCGGATCACCGAACGGGTGTCGCGCCAATAGTCGTCATCGATCCGAGCCACGCTAAAGTCAAAGCCGGGAAAAGCCGCGGACAGGGTGGGGACCAGGTCCGCATCGGCGGACGCGGATGGAAGTGTCGCCAGGATCGCTTCCAGCGAGGCCTTGTCGGGCAAGCGAAGGGGAGGGAGGGTCATTGATGGACCTCTTGCGGGATTGTCGGGATTTCCGTATATTCCGGAATAAAGGAGAACCAATCATGGCTTCGACCGTGACTGCCGCCGAGGTCTCCAAGAATTTCGGCGCCTACCAGGATGCCGCCGTGCGCGAGCCGGTGGTGATCACCAAGAATGGCCGGCCGCGTACCGTGCTGATGGCCTATGAGGATTTCGTCCGAATGTCGAAGCGCGACCGGCGAGTCCAGCGCACCGCCGATCTGACCGACGCCGAGATCGAGGCGGTCGAGACTGCCGAACTGACACCCGATCCTGCGCATCTCAGTGCCTCCGCCGGTAAACATGCTGCCGACTGAGTCCGCGTCGGCTGGATTTTTCGCTACGCATACTTGTGGGACTGGCAGCACCGTGAAGGTCGCGAGGAGGGCGACAAGGACCGTCCGTGCCTGGTACTGGCGATTGTCATGACGACGGAGGAGGGCGCGCCGATCGTGCGTGTCCTGCCGATCACGCACACGCCGCCGGAGAACCCGGCCGACGCGATCGAGATCCCGGCCGACGTCAAGGCGCGCCTGCGGCTCGACGCCGATCGCTCGTGGATCGTGCTGACCGAGAGCAACCGCTTCGCGTGGCCCGGGCCCGACCTGCGCAACATCGATACGGAGAGCGGCTACTACGGCGCACTGACGCCGGGTCTGTTCGCCGAGGTCAAGCGCCGCTTCGTGGCTATCGCGCGCGGTGAGGTCGTAACCAGCGCGCCGCACCAGACCGTGCCGCGGACCGAGTAAGGGCCGCCCCGCACGCCGGCGACAGCCGAAGGCATCCGAAGGAGGGGAGGGGGCTGGCAGCGGTGGCGTCCTCTTGTCGATCTGAGACCCGGCGCATGCGGTTTTCCGGGCTGATGACGCTAAGAATCGCTGATTTGCGGGCGAACGTCCAACACTATCGATAAGGGACAGTTATCGATAGTGATGAAAGCACGCGAAGAGACATCGCTATGACGGAAGCCAACCTCATGATAGCTTCCGTTACATAAATTTGCATTAAGGTTATCAAAGTGTTGCAATCGACCTACCGCGTCCCAGATCCGCTACCCTGGACCCAGATCGCCGGGCTCCTTTGTCGCTTTCCCTTCCCAATTTCAATTTGAACCGCTTAAGGGGACGGCGACGTCTTGCGTTCCCTTTTTGATTTCATGCTCTTCCGCCCAAGGATATGATCTCGTTGCGCTTTCTACTCAGAGTCCG
>NZ_JACXWY010000045.1:0-12694 GCF_014764685.1 Allobosea spartocytisi | reverse complement strand
AGGGCAAGATCGAGCGCTGGCACCAGACCCTGAAGAACCGCATCCTGCTCGAGAATTACTACCTGCCGGAGGATCTCGAACGGCAGGTCGCAGCCTTCGTCGAGCATTACAACCAGGCCCGCTATCATGAGAGCCTCGGCAACCTGACGCCCGCCGACGTCTACTGTGGCCGCGGGCAAGCCATCCTCACCGAACGCGAAAGGATTAAGCGCCAGACCATCCAGACAAGACGCTTGCAGCACCACCTGCAAGCCGCATAGCCTTAAACCCAGATGAGCCAGAGCCTCCGTTCCTGAGGCCCGAAATCAGTCTCAAATCATCTGACGACGGACACGTTTTTCAGGCGAACGCTGATCGCTTTTATCAGCGCGTGATCCTGGCAGCGCTCGATCAGCTCCCAATGCGCGGCACGCTCATCGTGGCTGAGGCGAAAACCATCGATCAGTTCCTGGATCGCTGCGCTGCTCAGGTCGATAACCACACCGCCAACGAAGCCGCAAAGGCATTCGCCCTTACATTCGACGGTATGTTTGAGCGCCAACTTAACCGTTGGGCGAGTGGGCATGGTGTGAAGGCAAAAGGCTGGGAGGAGCTACTCAAGGGCTGTGCGGGGATCGCCTCTCTCGATCTTGTGGCGACCGGAATGGCCGATGACCTCAATGAACTACATCTGGTGGCGAATGTGGTCCGTCACGGAGATGGCCGGTCATGTGACGAGTTGAAAGCTCGCGCACCAAGGCTTTGGGACAACCCGTCTCTCGACTATTATGATCTGGCGCCCGGCCCAGTGCCGGTGAGCGATGAACTTCGGATTCGGCTGGACGATTTGCGGCGTTACGCGCGTGCGGTCACTCGATTTTGGGGTCATGTGGACCCGCTTCCGGGCGCTGTGCTCGATCCGCCATACTGACATCGGCTTGCGTCGATTGCATGCTCACGTCTTCCGAGATCTCCTGCCGGAGCTTCGGCCCTTTGGCGAGCCGCCGGCCGAGCGCGGTGACAAATTGTTCATAGCGTTCGCCGGCCTTGGCACGGGCCGCCCGCGCGGCCGGTTCCGGCAAGGCTGGCGTGGTCGCGACCCAGAATTTGATAAACACCGCAAGACTTTCAACCGCGATGCCGACATCGCGTTCCAGCCGCGTCATGCGGCGATCCAACTGGTCGAGCCGTTTGGTGATGACTGCCTCCTGACGCTCGGCCGCATCCGGCGAGAGGAAGGATTCGATCGCCGCTTCCGCGATCAAGGAACGGGAATGATCGCGCCGGGCGGCGTGCTCCGCCAGGCGGTTCATGACAGCGGGATCGAGATAGACGGAAAGGCGCTGTTTGCGAGGTGGTTTCGTCATTGGCGCCTCACAGGTCCATGCCGTCGCCGGGGTCGAGCGATACCTGCCGCGCCACGCCCTGCATGAGCTGGTTGATCCGGCTGTTGCGCACGACATCGTCCTCGGCGTCGTCGCGGTCAGCATCGATCTCAAATGGATTGTCGATCGGCACCTTATTCTCGACCGGCTTCACTCGGTTGAGTTCGGGCTGCTGGCGGCGTTCGGATTCGGTCGGATCGTCATCGCCGGTTTGTGCGGTCTGGCTGACGACTGCGATCTGCGGACGCGGCGGCAATGGCAGCGTGGTCCAGTCATCGGGCCGCGTCTGCTTCGGCGCTGCGAGCGCGGGCGGTGGCAGGATGCGCTCCTTGAACCGCGCATCCTCGTAATAGCGCGCTTTCTTCGCCCGGATCGGGGGCGTGCCCGCGACCATGACGATCTCGTCGGTGGAGGCAAGCTGCATGACCTCGCCGGGCGTCAGCAGCGGCCGGGCTGTTTCCGAACGCGACACCATCAGATGGCCGAGCCAGGGCGACAGGCGGTGACCGGCATAGTTCTTCATGGCCTTCATCTCGGTCGCGGTGCCGAGTGCGTCCGAGACCCGCTTTGCGGTGCGCTCGTCGTTCGTGGCGAAGCTGACACGTACATGGCAGTTGTCGAGGATCGAATTGTTGGCGCCGTAAGCCTTTTCGATCTGGTTCAGCGATTGCGCGATCAGGAAGCTCTTGAGGCCATAGCCCGCCATGAAGGCCAGCGCGCTCTCGAAGAAATCCAACCGCCCCAGCGCCGGAAACTCGTCGAGCATGAGCAGGAGACGGTGGCGCCCCGCCTTCGCCTGCAGATCCTCGGTCAGGCGGCGGCCGACCTGATTGAGGATCAGACGGATCAGTGGCTTGGTGCGATTGATGTCGGAGGGCGGCACGACCAGGTAGAGCGTCGTCGGCCGTTTGTCGCCCACGATGTCCGTGATCCGCCAATCGCAGCGCCGCGTTACCTCCGCCACCACCGGGTCACGATAAAGACCAAGGAACGACATGGCGGTCGAGAGGACGCCCGAGCGTTCATTGTCGGACTTGTTCAGCAGCTCGCGCGCTGCGCTGGCGATGACCGGGTGCGGCCCGGCCTCGCCGAGATGGGCGGTCTTCATCATCGCGGCGAGCGTGGATTCGATCGGCCGCTTCGGATCTGAGAGGAAGGCGGCAACGCCGGCCAGCGTCTTGTCTTTCTCGGCGTAGAGGACATGGAGGATCGCGCCGACCAACAGGGCGTGGCTGGTCTTTTCCCAGTGGTTCCGCTTTTCGAGGCTCCCTTCGGGATCGACCAGGATGTCGGCGATGTTCTGGACGTCACGGACTTCCCATTCACCGCGGCGCACCTCGAGCAGAGGATTGTAGGCCGACGATTTCGCATTGGTCGGGTCGAACAGCAGCACGCGGCCATGTTTCGCGCGGAAGCCGGCGGTGAGCTGCCAGTTCTCGCCCTTGATGTCGTGGACGATTGAACTGCCCGGCCAGGTCAACAGCGAGGGCACGACAAGGCCGACGCCCTTGCCGGATCGTGTCGGCGCGAAGCACAGCACATGCTCCGGCCCGTCATGGCGCAGATAGCCGCGATCGTAGCGCCCGAGCACGACGCCATCGGGACCGAGAAGACCCGCGCCTTTCACTTCCTCCGTCTCGGCCCAGCGCGCCGAACCATAGGTTTCGACCTTCTTGGCTTCCCGCGCCCGCCAGACCGACATGCCGATGGCGACGGCAATCGAGAGGAAGCCGCCGGACGCGGCGATGAAGGCGCCCTCGATGAAGATCGACGGCGCATAGGCGTCAAAGCCATACCACCACCAGAAGAAGGCGGGTGGCAGGTAGAAGGAAAAGCCGAGCAGTGTGAACCACGGCGCCCCCAGCTCGGGCTGGAAGGCGAGCCGCCAGGCTACCCATTCCGTCGCGGCCCAGGTCGTGACGAGGACGATGGCGAAGACGGTGAGGATCTGGCCCCAGAGGATTTTCGTAGCCGACATTACGGCGGTCCTTTTCGAGAGAGGTTAGAGGCCGAGCCCCCGCTTGCGGCCGAAGCTCCAGTCGATGCCGCCGTCGTCGCGGGCGACGCCGGAGACATGCTTGCCGAGCTGCTTTTCGAGGGAGGGCGACCAGGGCACGAGCTGGAAGCCGAGGCCGTCGTCCAGCATGGCAAAGCGGCCGGAGGCGAGTGCCAAACGCTGGCGGTAGGTGCCGGCAACATACTCGCCGCTTCCCGCGCGATTGAACGGCTGGCCTGTTTCGGCGGAGAGTTTTTCGCCGGCCGCTTCCAGCTCGCGACGGCGCAGCGTGTCGATCAGCCCGCGATTGAAGGTGACACGCTGGCCGTGTCGCTCGCCGAAGCCCTGTCCGACCAGATGATCCGCGCGTCGATCCAGCGCCTGCCGTACCTCGGCGCCGAAGCCGGCCTCGGACAGGGCGGCAGGTTCGCGCGCGATGTTCTGCCGATCGAGCCAGGTCGCGCCTGTCGCCGTGATCTGCCGGTCGATGTCGAGGTCGGAGCGGACGGCGATCACGACGCGGCGCTGTCCTTGCGCGTCGTCGAACTTGCGCAGTTCGACGATCGAGCCCGGCGCGCTGTCGCCGGCGGCATCGAGGTCCGACAGCTTGATGTGATGGGTGCGGCCATCAACGCCATCGACCACGGCGTAGGCGGAGCCCTTCAGCTCGTCATCAAGACCGCGATCGACCAATCGGCCGATCACGGGCGCATCGAGGCTTTCGGCCGCGAGCACATAGCCCGCCGAGCCGCGTTCGATGCCGCGATCCGTCAAAGCCCGGTGCATGCGTTTGATGATGTCGCCGCGCTCGCCGAGTTCACGCAGAGTCGCCTCGGCCTTTGCGTCGATCATCCACTGGCCAGGGCCGACCTGATCGGCAAGGCCAAGCGTTTCCAGTTTGCGAAGACGCCCGACCTTCAAGGCGTGATATTCGTCGGGCTGGGCGTTCGGATCGATCGCCATGTCGATGGCGCCGGTCTGGCGGCCGTCGCGGACAAGCTGGCGGTCGAGCTGTGTCCATCGTTCTGCCTCGACCTGACGTTCCAGGTTGCGGCGGATGTCGAGATCGGTGCGCAGACCAAGCTCCTGGGTGACGAGATCGGCCGCGCGGGCACGCATCCCTTCCTTGATGTAGTCGCGCGAGATGACGAGATCCTGGCCGTCTTCCGCGCGGCCACGCACGATGATGTGGACGTGCGGATTGTCGGTGTTCCAGTGATCGACACCGGCCCAATCGAGCTTGGTGCAGAGATCCCTTTCCATCTGCCCCATCAGATCGCGGGTGAAGGATTTGAGGTCCGCCATATCGACGGCGTCCTCGGGCGAGACGATGAAGCGGAAATGATGCCGGTCGTCCTGGCACCGCTCGGCGAAGGCCCGGCCATCCACCTCATCGGTCTCCGGCCCGAACAAACGCGCCTTCTCCCCATCACGGGTCACGCCCTCGCGACGTAGATAGTTGAGGTGGGCGGCGAGCGGCGCGGCGCGAGCGGTGTGGCGAACCACCCGCGTCTTGATGACGACGATGCGCGAGCGTCCCGTCAGCAGGCGGTTGGCGCGCACGCTCGCCGTGCGCCCGCGCCCAAATGTCGAGCGGTTGCCGGGGCTGATCTTCCCGGCCCGAGAGACGCGGGCGCCGGCCTTCTGCGCCGCCGCGAGGGCCTGTGCGATGAAGGGACGCGCCGCCTGCGCGCGCGTCGAGCGGATGCGGCCTGGCCGGATGCGGAATTCGCTGTCGCCAGTCATGGCCGATGCTCCGCACATCGCGTCAAGCAGCGGAATCTCAAGAGAAATCGGCGTTGCCGCGAGGTGCGCGGAATTCCCGCGCCTCGCGAAATCGCCTCATAACCTATTGAAACAACACGACCGACCGACGCCGCACCTCGCGGCTTTTTATCTCGCCATCGTACGGTTGTGGTGCCTGACTCTACCCCCTGCGCACGCCATGACACGCTGGAGCCTGCTATCGTGCGATTGGGAACCCGGCCGCTCATGGCGCAGTCTTTCCGCCGGAGCGCGGGACGAACAGCCCGTCCGACTGCGGCTCGATGGCGGAAACATCGCGCACGGATGATGTCGGCGTTGCGGCATCGAAAGCGCGCGCGGTCGGCACGGGATCGGCGGCCGGTGCGCGCTCGGGCTGCGCAATGAACAGCGGCGCGCGTGTCCAGGCGAGCGGATCGATCGCCGCGACCACGATCGGGCCGGCTGCGTCGCTGCCGTCCACCGACGGCGCGACCATGGCGACATAGGTGCGCGTTTCCGCCGGCAATGCGCGGCCCTTCAGCGAGTCCTCATAGCGGCCGGGACCGGCATTGTAGGCCGCGATCCAGCCGGGCGATCCGTAGCGGTCAAACAGTTCGCGGATGTAGCCCGCGCCAGCGATGATGTTGTCGTGCGGATCATAGGGATCGGCGCCGAGTCGGTGACGCAGGCGCAAACCCGCCCATGTCGCCGGCATGATCTGCATCAGGCCCATGGCGCCCTTCGGCGAAATGGCACGCGGATCGCCGGCGCTTTCGGCACGCATCACGGCCCTGATCCATGCGATCGGAACGCCGAAGCGCCGCGATGCCTCGGCGATGTAATCGGCATGGGGATCGCGCGGGGACGGACGGGCGATCGGCACACCCTGCGCCATCGTGACCGCCGGCATCACGTTTGCGAGGGTAAGGCCGGAAAGGAGAAGGAGAGCGATGCGCCGGGCAGCGCAGCGCAGCCCGGACGCAGTCGAACGGCTCGTCGGCTGACGAGAGCCAAGCATCGCTCAATCCTTCTCGGCACGATCGCGCGGACGCGACCAGTGCAACGACCAGGCCTTGCCGGCATCGTCGTCACGGAACAGGTTGGCGCGGACCGGGTGCAGGAATGCCGGATCGTCGATCAGCAGCGCGATGTATTCGCCGGCCTTCTCGCCGGTGCGTTTCCAGGCCGCGCCGATCTCCGGGCCTGTTTCGTTGTTCATACCGTCGAAGAGGTGAACGCGATAATCCGGTGCGTTCTCGGCGTCGGACGGTTCCGCCAGGACGATGATGATGTCCTGATCCAGCAAGAGCGTCGCGAGGTGTCCGATGAAGCCGGTCTCGTCGCGCGTGAATTCACCAATCTGGGGCATGACAGTTTCCTTGGCGGTGAGGTTGAAAAAGCCATCGGCGAGCACCGCTCCCGCCGATGGGGGAGCGGTCAGCGCGTAGCGGCGCGCCAGACGTAGCGACCGTCACCGGTCTCATCGGTGTAGAGCGGCGTCGCCTTGCCGATGATCGTGCGCGCGGGGATCGGACCGAAGTAGCGACCGTCCAGGCTATCGAACACGTCCGGGTTCATGAGAAAGATGTTGCCGTCCGTGATGCGGCGGCAGCCTTGCCAGACGGGTAGTTTGCGGCCGCGCCGATCGCGATCGAGCGCATCGCCGAGCGGCATGGCATCGACGGTCACGGCGTTGCCCATGCGGCAGACCTGTTGACCGGGAAGCCCCATGACGCGCTTCATCAGCGGCACACCACGGCCGATGTAGCCCCGCTCGACCATCCAGTCGGCGAGCGGCTTGTCCGGCATCACGCCGACAAGATCGCCGACAGCCAGATCACGTGGAGGATCGAGGTCATAGAGGCCAATCGGCACGCTGGCCGATGCGTTCCAGACGAGGCGGAGCGGCGTCGGTATGAACGCGGCGATGGCGACGCCCATCACGGAGAAGTACGTCACCATGACATAGCCGAAGCGGGTCATCGCTCGCACTCCAGCCGCTTCAGCCATGCCTGATGACGCTCGATCGTGTAGGCGCGCGGCTCGTGGCCGGCGCTCATCCGGTTGTGGACGTGCCGCCAGTGATCGGGCGAGACCGTTTCAGGATCGACGCCGAGACGCTCGATGGCGTCGATCGCCTGCAGCACCTGCTCGACTTTGGGCCAGCCTTCGACTTTCAGCAGGATGTCGCCGCCGGGTCGCACAAAGGGCAGCGTCTGATAGCTTTCGTCGGGCGACACGGCGCGCACGATGTCGATGCGCGAGATAATCGTGCCGAAGTCGTTCGAGGCCCAGCGGACGAAGGCGAAGACCGCGCCGGGGCGGAAGGACAGGACGCGCCGCCGGCGATCGAGGATCCGTTCGTGCGTGTGCGTCCCGAAGCGAATCCAGTTCTCGATTTTCTTCTCGACCCAGGTCAGCTCGACATGGGTGAGAGCGTCGTGCGGGAGCACGGCCGGCGATGAGCCGCCGCGCATGTGGAAGGCCGCTATGCCGATCATGGTGTGTCTCCTGATGTTGAGGGAAATTCGCGCGCGAGCAGCTCGCGCAGCATGTCGGCGACGGTGACGCCGCGCTGGAATGCGATGATCTTGATGCGTCCACGCAGCTCCGGCGTGATGTCGATCGTCAGGCGGGCGGTGAAGCCCGACGCATCGGCGATCCGCGCCGACTCGGTTTCGGACGCCTTGATCCAGGCATCCGGACTGGTCGGACGCGATGCGAAACCGCGCCGTTCGGATCGCTCGCTCATGGCGCGATCCTTTCGATCTCGGTGATGAGTGCTGTGATCTCGCGCGCGGCGGGACCGTCATCGTCGATCTCGAAAGCGAGGCGGCCCGATTGCGCGGCGTCGGCATAGATGACGCGCTGGCCGATGGTGTTGCGCAGCACCGGCGGATCGTGATCGGCGAGCGTCTCGGCGGTCTCGCGTGCGATGACGGTGCGTGCGCCGCAGCGATTGAGGACGAAACGGGCGCGCAGCTCCGGCCGGTAGATGCGCGCCTCCGACAGGAGCGTCAGCATCTCGGCGGAGGCCCAGCCGTCGAGCGGCGACGGCTGCACCGGGATCAAGACGAGGTCGGCGGCGAGCAGAGCCGAGCGCATCAGACCGGCGACACGCGGTGGCCCGTCGATCACGACATGATCGACATCACGCGCCAGTTCCGGCGCCTCGCGGTGGAGCGTATCGCGGGCCAGGCCGACGACGCCGAACAGGCGTGGATGGCCTCCACGGCTGCGTTGCTGCGACCAGTCGAGCGCCGAGCCCTGTGGATCCGCGTCGATCAGCGTGACCCGCTTTCCCTTCCCGGCCCATTCGCCGGCGAGATGCAGCGCCAGCGTCGTCTTGCCGACACCGCCCTTCTGGTTGAGGAAGGCCACGATCATCGGCGGCCTCCCGAACGAGGACCGAAGGGAAGCTGCGGAAGGCCGGTGGTCTGGGCTCCCGCTGCGCCGGTGCTGGTGAAAGCGGGGCTGCTTGTGCGCCGTTTTCCGGTGGCGCTGAGCGCGTTTGCCGCCTGCCGAACGAGGTTTTCCACCTCGCGCGCGCGCTCTTCAAAGTTAGATTCTCTGTTAGATTCTAAGTTAGGGGCGCGATTTTCTGTTCTGCTGTCGTGGGTTAGACCCTGTTTCGGTTCCCGTTGGCACGAGGGGGCGGTTCCTGATGGCACGCGCTTTCGGGTTCCCGATGGCACGAAGCCTTTCACAGCTTTTCCACAGGGCGGAGTGCGCTCGAATGCGAGCAAGGTTCTGCCGCCGGCCTCGATCTCCAGAAACAACGTGTAGCCCGGAAGCGGCTGGCGACGGATGATGTCGCGTAGCTCGAACGCGAAGCGTTTGAACGGCGACAGGGCGCCGGATTTCTGGTGAAGGTGGCGGAAATCGAACCGCCAGCCATTGCGCTGGCGCCCGCCGTGCTTGCGCACCAGGCGATAGAGCCAGCGATCAAGGCCGCCGGTGAGATCGAAGTAGGCGCGGTCGATCGTCAGCACGAGCGCGTCGTCGAGAACGGCCTGATAGAACCAGTCAGGCACGATCATCTCGATCCCGTCCGGCTTGCCGCTCCGGTCGGTGCGCTCCTTCCACTCGTTGATCCACGAGAAGCGGTGACGCCGACCCTCAGTGGGCTGGCGGATCGAGGTGCAGACCGTCGTGGATTGCAGGCGGTCGAGCGCGGCTTTCAGGCGCTGATAGTCGCGCAAGGATGTGCCGCGGCCGATGAACTTCAGGATTTCATAGGGCGTGGCGACCATCAGACGCGATGTGCGCAAACCTGCATCACGCGCCTCGACGATCTGGCTCGCCGCCCAGATCAGGATGTCGGCGTCCCATATGGTCGCCATGCCATGATCGGGCACGGCCTCGACGCGGATCGACACGTCGCCGGCACAGAAATCTATCGGCGCGATACGATGGGTCTTGGAGAGGGAGAAAAACGGATAAGCCATGAGATCCTGCGCGTCTCGTGGCGCGAACTCGCCGGGGAGCGCACGGAACAGGTCGAGCTGTCCGCGCTCCGAGAGGGACTGGTGTCGCGCCGCCATTCGGGAAACCGCTCGCGGTCAGCGCGCGTAGCGGCCGGGTTGCGGCGCGGAGGGCAGCGTCTGCCGTTTGGCCGGCAGGACGGCGCCACGCGGATCGGAGGTCGAGGTGACGGCGCCGCGCGCAGCCCAGGCTTCGAGATCGTCGACGGCGTAGACGACGCGGCCGCCGAGCTTCCGGTAGGCCGGGCCGGTGCCGTAGGTGCGGTGCTTTTCGAGTGTGCGGGCCGACAGACTGAGGAATTCGGCGGCTTCCTTGGTGCGCAGGAAGCGCGGCGGCAAAACGGCGAGTTCGGGTCGCATGGATCGGGCCTCCGTGGGGTTCGTGAGGACCGCCGAAGATCATCGGCGGACGAAGGCCACGATGGCGAAGCGAAACCGGCGAGTTGCAGTGCGAAGTTGGGGGGACCCAAATTCCCACACCGCGGCGACGCGGCGGGGATCAGCGGCGATGGCGATGACGAAGAAGTTTGCGATAGCCGCCCGCGATCATCGCACGGGCATCGCGCAGCAAGGACATGACGGCGTGCCGGGTTGAGGACACCTGCCACTCGTCGCGCGTGGTGTTGCCAATGCGGAAGATGACTTGCGCGATTTCAAGTTGGGTCGCGCCATCGCGCGCGCCGTCGAAGGCTTGCAGCATGCGGCGTGCTCGCATCCGTTGCTGACGGGTCAGGCGAGTGTCCGGCGGAATGGCGCGGCCATGCAGTGCCGCGAGCAGGCGACCGATAGCCTCCAGACGATCGAAGCCGGTGATGTCGAGCGGCACGCTGGCGGCCAGCGGAACCTCTCCCGCGGCTGCGTCGGCACGTAGAATTTGGATTTGCTGGAACGGGTCGAGATCATAAAGGCCATGCACGCCTTGCCCGTCGGCAATGGAGTCGACGTCGGAAAGGGGCGAACGCCCTCCCGCCTCCGTTGTCAGGATATCCGGTGCGGTCGCGAGGACAACGACGCTCGTGTCTTTCTCCGGCAGCCAAATGACGGGAGCCTTCGGCGGAGCCTGCAGCGGGTCCACCGGGAAATCGCAACCCCCAGCGCTGTCGGATCATGTCCGTCAGCAGTGTCGGGTCGACATCAGGTTGCATCACCGCCTCGAAGTCCCTGTCATAGGCTTCGTTGCGGCGGAGCCATTCCCAGGCAAGGCTTGATGCGGTCAGCTCTTCGACATGATCGTAGCTTGCCGAGGAGCGCCACTCAGATGCGTCGGGCGTCAAGCTGTCCTCCGTCGTCTTGGTCCAAAGACTTGCGGAGGAGTCAGGTTTCCCGCTCGGGTTGCTTTTCGGAAGACCGCCTTCAGGCAACAGGTGATGCCCTAGCGGCATCACCAAGGTTATGAACGCTGGCTCTCACGAACCAGGTGGCGATAACCTTGCTCGGTCATCCAGCGCGCTCGCGCCAGGTGAGATTCGTGAATATGCCGACATCGCGCGGGATCGGTTTCGGGATCGAGACCGAACAGGACGTGGACAGCCTCGCGCCAGTCCGCGCCATCGCGCGCCGAGTCGAGTAGGCGCAGATAGAGCACCATATGCTCGCGATCGTAGGCCGTGAGCGATGGGCTGATGGGTGGCTCGTCCAGAAACGGCGGCATCGCGGATTCCATAGGGCGACTATATTCGCTCGGAAAGTATTCGTTAACCCTTTACCTGATCGTCTTGTGACGGAGAGCTCCGGATTGTGCTCGCGGCATGATCCAGAGACCGCTAGCGCTTTGCTGGTCGATTGTCCTGATCATGGAGCAGCAGTACCCCTTCACCCTTGTCTGTGGAGAGCAGTACGATGCCGGCTGTTTCGAGTGCCCGGCGAACCTGATCGCGCGTTGACTCGTAGACCTCCAATCCGCTCTCGGATTCAAGGCGCTTGAGTGCGGTCAGCGATGTCCGGGCCTTGTCAGCGAGCGTCTCCTGCGTCCAACCCAGCAACGCGCGTGCGGCCCGTGATTGTCGGGCGGTGATCATGCATGATCACCTCCCACCGACGCGAACGCACTTGCCAGAACTACGACTATAATAGTCGCCCTTGACGTCATGCGCGAGGAAAATTGCTGCCAGGCGGCGTTTTGCCGGCTCGCCTCGGAAAGCGACTGATTCGGTCGCCCGCTGGCTCGACACCAGCGACACGATCGTCGTGCGTCAGTCTGCGGCACCTGTGTTGAAGCGTCGTAGCAAGGTCGTGAAGAGGCGTAGATCCGCCGCACTCCAGCCGGCGAGACGACGGCGAAAGAGCTCGCCTTTGAGCTTTATCGCGGCGCGCATCTGGTCTGAGCCCTGATCTGTAAGGGACAGTATCACTCCGCGCTTGTCGGCCGGATCGGGACGGGACTCGACGAGTCCGGCTTGCTTGAGCTGTCGCACCAGACGGCTGGTCGCGCTTCGGTCCATGGCCAACGCTTCGGCGACATGGCTCGCCTGGGCGGGTCCGAATGCGTGAAGCCACTGGATGACGTGGTAGGCCGCCGGTTGCAGATCAGCGTCAAACGTGGCGGCCATTTCAGTCGTGACCGCACGCGACGCGCTTAGCAGCGCGTTGAGCTGTTCGCCAAGCGACAGCCAGAGCGGGGGCATCTGATTTGTTTCGTGGTCAGCGGAGCGCGCCATGCGGCCGGACTGCCTTTCATTCCTTGGCATTGCAGATATAATGGATATATATCCACTAAATCCGCAAGGTGTCCATGTCCGATCAGCCCGCCCCCATCATCGTCATGACCGGCGCCACGAGCGGGATCGGGCGCCTCGCCGCGGCTGAGATGGCCCGTCGAGGCACGCATCTGGTTTTGATCGCCCGCTCCGAGGCCAACGCCGAAGCCACGCGAACCGCCATCCGGACGATCGCGCCGCAGGCGCAGATCGATATTCACTTTGCGGACCTGGCGCGCCTGGAGACCGTTGCCGCAGTCGGCCGAACGATCGCCACGCGATTGTCCGTCGTCAGATGATTTGAGACTGATTTCGGGCCTCAGGAAGGGAGGCTCTGGCTCATCTGGGTTTAAGGCTATGCGGCTTGCAGGTGGTGCTGCAAGCGTCTTGTCTGGATGGTCTGGCGCT
>NZ_JACXWY010000044.1:0-14670 GCF_014764685.1 Allobosea spartocytisi | reverse complement strand
TGTCGCTTTCCCTTGCCGATTTCAATTGTGGATCGTCACGTCCTTGCCGAGGTTTAGCCTGAATCTGGGGCTCGACTTTCCCCTTACGATTTCGACCTGTCGCGTGAGGAACGTCACATGGCGACATCGGCTTCTGGTCGCGTGGCGATCGCGCGAGATGATGCCTGGGCGCAGGCGAAGCGCCAGGCTCGCGAGCTCGATCGGATACTTGACGGGTCTGCTCCGCGGCACGTGTCGATCGCGCGGGCGGCGGCTGAGCTTGGGCTCACGACCCGGCACGTCTACAATCTGCTCAAGCGTTATGAGCCGGAGCGGCGGATCACAGTGCTGTTGCCGCGGCGGGATGGGCAGCGCGCGACACGGCTGACCGCGGCCGTCGAGGCGATCATCGCCGGCGTTCTGCGTCAGCAGTGGCTGGTCAAGGAGGCGCCAGAGCTTCGTCCCGTCGTCACCGAGATCCGGGCGCGCTGCTGCGAGGCCGGCGAGCGCCTGCCCTCGTATCGCGCAGTGCAGCGACGCATCCCGATCCTGTTCGACGATCTCGCTATCGCCAAGGGCCGCTCCTCCAACCTCGCGCATGCGCGGCGGTTGAAAGCGCGTCCGGGCTACATTTCAGCGAATGGCCTGCTCGATATCGGCCAAATCGACCATACGCCGGCCGACATTCAGTTCGTCGAGGTGATCGACAGTGTCGGCGTTGTGGCCGGACGGCCCTATCTCACGGTTGCGGTTGATGTCTTCTCGCGTGCCATTCTGGGGTTTTGCCTGACCTTGGAGAAGCCGAGTTCACTCTCGGTTGCGCTCTGCCTGCAGCAAGCGCTGACGCCCAAGGTGCCATGGCTCGCGGCGCATGGTCTTGGCGCTCACGCCTGGCCGATGTTCGGTCGACCGCGTGTCCTGGTTGTCGATAGCGCCAAGGAGTTCACGGGCCATGCCTTCGCCCGAGGCTGCGATGATTTTGGGATCACGATCCGGCGGCGGCACAAGGGAAACGTCCATCAAGGCGGCGTGATCGAACGGCTGCTCGGCACGCTCAACATGGTGCTGCGGACGCTGCCGGGCCAGACCGGCCGCTCAGTCACGGATCGCGACCACTATCCTTCCGAGGCCTGCGCCCGCCTCAGCTTCGCGGAACTCGAACGCTGCGTCGCACTCGCCGTGCTTGAGCACAACGCCCAGCCGAATGAGAAGAGTTTGGACATACCCGATCAGATCTGGCGCGCTCATGCTGCGGCCTTGCTTCCGCGTCGGGACGACCCCGACCAGGTGCTGATCGCGTTCTTGCCTGGCGGAGACCGGCGGCTCACGCCCCAGGGCGTCAGCGTGCATGCGATCGACTATTATGCGCCATGGCTGGGCGAGCTCGTGCCGCGGCGCGACCGGATCGGCAAACTCGCGATGCGAACCGATCCGCGCGATCTGAGCCACATCTATCTGCGCCATCCCGACACCGGCGCTTTTCTGGCGGTTGGGCGGCGCGATGGTCATACAGACGCGATCACGCTGTGGGAGCATGAGCGGGCTCGCGCCTTGCGGCGCAGCCTCGCTGGCGGACCTGAATCGAGGATTGCGCTCCGGCGGGCGATACGGGCGATCGCCGACAGCGCGACGCGCCCGAGTGCAGGGGCCGATACGAAAAAGCTGAGCAAGCATGAGAGGCGACAGGCGGCGCGGACGGCCTTGGCGCAAGCGGCTCCAAAACCGCATCAGGCGCTGGCTTCGCCATCCGCGCCTCCGGCGCCCCACCCTGCCCGCGCCCGAAACCCGCTCCCGGTCGAGGACTGGTGAGCCATGAGCGAGCACCTGGCCGAGAGCTTGCGACCCTGGCTGCAACAACCTGCCGCCGCGCGCATCGCGCATCTGCAGGCGCCACGCTGGATCGGCACGCAAGCGGCGCGGAACGCGCTCGACCTGCTGCAGGCGTGCCTCGATCGCGCGCCGGCGCTGCGCACGCGCGGGGTGATGCTGATCGGCCCCTACGCCAACGGCAAGAGCATGATCGCGGAACGCTTCGCGATCATGGACCGTCGCCGCGCGGAAACCGAGCGAAACGCGCGACGCGTCGTGCTGGTGCAGACCCGCGAAGGCTCTGGCCTGGTCAATTTCTACGCCGGGATTCTGGCCGCGCTGGAGGCGCCGCTCATCCGAACGCGCGACACCGCAGCGAAGGCCGAACAACTCGACCATCTGCTGCGGCAGCTGAAGCCGCGCGTGATCGTCTTCGACGAGTTCCATAATTGCTTGCGCGGCCGCAACCGCGACATCGAGGCGATCTTCGCGGTGCTGCGGCGGTTCGGGCGCGATTATGATCTTTCGCCGGTGCTGGTTGGCGAGCTGACGATCTTCGACCACATCATGGTGACAGCTGAGATGGCGAGCCGTTTCCAGCTCGCGCCCGTGCCACGCTGGAGCTATGACGAGGCCTATCTCTCGCTGCTCGACAGCCTTGAAGGCGCACTGCCACTCGCCAAGTCCTCCGGACTGTCCGACGAGCCGATGGCGCGCTTGATCTTCGAGCTCTCGGAGGGGCTGATCGGCGAGACCGTCGCGATCGTCACGGCGGCCGCGGTCGCCGCGGTGAGGTCCGGAGCCGAACACATCAGCCGCAATAGCTTGCGAGATCTCGGCTACATCCCACTGTCGCAACGACGCCAGACCGTGATCCGCGAGGCACTGGCATGAGACCCGCGCCCATCGAGATCGCGTTGCAGCCGCGTTATCGGTCGGCGCCATCGGGTCACTGGCCCATCATGGTCGTTCCCTACCCCGACGAATGGCTGCCGGGCTGGCTGATCCGGTTTGGTGCGGCCAACGGCGTTCCGGCGCGCGCTCTTGGAGCACTGCTGGGCCTGGGAAGCGGCAATTGGGCCGTGAATATCGAATTCGGGCTATCGCCAGCGATCGCCGGCGCCATCGAGACGGCAAGTGCGCTGTCGACCGCTTCATGGCTGACACTCGTCCATCCGATAACGGACAAGGCCCTGATGCTGGCACCGTGGGTGACCGTCTCGACGTCACCCATGGGCCGGCGCCAAGCGACCTGGCTGCAGCTTTGTCCGCACTGCCTCGAAGGGGACGAAGCGCCCTATCTTCGCCGCAGCTGGCGGCTTGCAACCAAGCTGATCTGCCAGCATCACGGCCGGCGGTTGATCGACCGCTGCCCGGCCTGCCGCCAGGGCTTTGCGGTTTGTGACGCAGCCTCGCTGGCTCCGTTCATCACTTGCACGGCTTGCGGTCAGGATCTGCGCCTGGCGTCTGCACCGCGGCTGGGGGCGTCGACCCTGCGCGCCGCACTGATGCTCGAGCGCGCCGGCCACATGGCGGATCCCGGTGATCGCGCCAAAATCCTGTCACTGCCGCTGGAGCTCGATCCGCCCGCCTCCCGGCCGCTGACGCAGCTTTCGGTGCTGATGCGAGCCCGCTGCCTGACCTTTGCCAGGCCGCGCATTGTCGCGCTCGCCAAGACGCCACTGCCACTGCCGCAGGCCAATCTCCATGGCTTGGTGAAAGCCTATGCGGCCATCGCGAGCCGGCCGCAGGCTCGACCGACGGGCGAGCGATCGCGCCCGGCGAAAACCTGACCGCGGCTGTCGTCGTCAGATTCATCGCCGTCGAACGGATCCAACAATCCGGAAATCTGTCAGCTCCCCGTGCCAACGCGCCCCGCTTCAGACCATCCCGGTGGCCAAGCCATAGAGCAATCCGGCGACCGAGCAGGCGGCAATGACCTGGATCATCCCAACCTTGAAGCGGAAGACGGCGATCATGGCTGCCATCGTCAGCAGCGATGCGGCGACGTTGACGGTGCTCAGGACCGGCACATCGAGCTCCATGCCATAAGCCCGAACCTGGTGAACCTCGGCGAACAGGACATGCAGCGCGAACCAGATCGAGAGGTTCAGGATCACGCCGACGACGGCGGCCGTAATGGCCCCGAGCGCAGCCGACAGCGCCTTGTTGTTGCGCATCGTCTCCATGAACGGCGCGCCGAGGAAGATCCAGAGGAAGCAGGGCACGAAGGTGACCCAGGTGGTCAGCAGGCCGCCGAGCGTACCAGCCAGCAGCGGGCTCAGCGAACCTGGCGCGCGATAGGCGCCCATGAAGCCGACGAACTGCGTGACCATGATCAGGGGGCCGGGGGTGGTCTCGGCCATGCCGAGGCCGTCCAGCATTTCGCCGGGCTTCAGCCAGCCATAGTGATCAACAGCCTGCTGGGCGACATAGGACAGGACCGAATAGGCCCCGCCGAAGGTCACCATCGCCATCTTGGAAAAGAAGATGGAGATCTCGGTGAACACGTCGCCGCGGCCGAGCGTCGCCAATAGGACGATGATCGGGCCAAACCAGATCACGGCACCGACGGCCGCAACCTTCAGCGACCAGCTCAAGGGCGGCCTGGCATGCGCGGGAATGCCCTCGCCAAGTGCCGAGTCGACGTCGGCGACCTGCTTGCCTCCGACCTTGCCGTGACCACCTCCGGCCAGGAAGGCGGACCAGCCCGCACGACCGCCGACATAGCCGATGAGGCCTGCGGCGAACACGACGAGCGGAAATGGTGCCTGAAACAGGGCGAGGGCCAGAAAGGCCGCTGCAGCGAGGCCGATCATGACGCCGTTCTTCAGCGAGCGTCGGCCGATCCGGAGCACGGCTTCCAGCACGATCGCGAGAACCGCCGCCTTCAGGCCGAAGAACAGCGCCTGGACGCTCCCGACATTGCCGAAGATCGCGTAGATCCAGCTCAACGCCATGATGGCGATGACACCGGGCAGCACGAACAAGGTTCCGGCAACCAGGCCGCCCTTGGTCTTGTGCATCAGCCAGCCGATATAGACGGCCAGTTGCTGCGCTTCCGGTCCCGGCAGGAGCGTGCAGTAGTTCAGCGCGTGCAGGAAGCGCGTCTCGCCGATCCAGCGCTTCTCCTCCACGATGATGCGGTGCATCACCGCGATCTGCCCAGCAGGGCCGCCGAAGCTCAGCGCCGCGACACGGGCCCAGACACGCACAGCCTCGCCGAACGAAACCCCATGCTCAGGGGCGGCCTTCTGGCCGATCGGCGCGGCTTGGATGGCCTCGATCTTGTTCATGGGCGCCTCCCGGCGATCAGGCACGCTTGGACTTGAAGTACTGGTAGAGGTTGTCGAAGACCGCCGCGCCCTGCGCGATGCGCTCTTCATCCTGCGGGTTGGCAGCACAGACGCCCGAAATCAGGCTCGCAATACCCGTCGTTTCCTCTCGCCCGAACTTGCCGTCCTTCAGGTCGATATCGTGGACGATCTCGGCGACGGCCTGGAGCGCGGGATCGGCAAGGCCGGCACGGACCAGCAGGACCTCGAAACTACAGCGGTCGCCCTCATGGGTGATCTCGCCTTCGAACATGTCGAAGCGCAGTTCTCCAGGCTTGGGTTCGTAGCTCTTGCCCGGAACGAAGCGGATGATGGCATTGGGGTCGATGAAGCGTCGGATCAGCCAACTGCAGGCGATCCGATCGACAAAGACACCCTGGCGCGTGACCCAAACCCGGCCTCTGAAGTCTGGTGCGGCCTGCGGTGGAGCTTCCTTTGGCGTTTCGGCCATGTCGTTATCCTTTGCGAGCCTGCGCTCAAGTTCCGCGATCAGGCTTTCAGCGGTGAGACGGCCGGTCGCCGCGAAGAAGTCGATGGCCGCGATATCCGCCAAGCGCTTGCGCAGGCGGTTGATCTGGGTTCGGAGTTCCGCGGCAGCGTCCGCCTGCGAGTCCTGGACTGGACGGGCCGAAAGGGCTCGCGCCTCTTTGGAGATTTCCTCGTAGTCCTCGTCGCGGGCCGCGTCGAAGAGCGCGCGCGCTTGAGCGTCGGAAAGGCCGTCGATCAAACGGGCTTCGCAGACCATGGCCTCGCCGCCGCCTTCAATGATCTCCTTGAGCAGCCATTCGAAATCCTCCTGCGTCTCGGCATTCGCCGGCAGCGCATAGACCGTGCTCTTCACCGCGACGGCCCCGATCCCTTGCAGGCGGCGCCAGACCTTCACCCGGAAGTAGGCGGGCTTGCTCGGCAACTGGTGGATCAGCAGCAGCCAGCGCTGCTCTGCCGAGGGGGCATCATTGCTCATGTCGTCACCGTATCATCAAAACTGTCAAAAGCAACACTTGTATCATTTTAAATTCGAGCGTAGCGTCCGCTGCCATCACGTATCCCGAACGAGGATGCCATGCATCGGATCATGCCCTTGCCCTTCAAGCCGCCGCGCCTTGACGGGCTCTCCGAGCGGCTTCTGGCGAGCCACTACGAGAACAATTACGGAGGCGCCGTGCGGCGCCTCAACGCCATCGAGCGCCGCCTCGACGAACTCGACTGGAGCCAGGCCCCGGTCTTCGACATCAATGGCCTCAAGCGGGAGGAACTCATTGCCGCCAACTCGGCGATCCTGCATGAGATCTATTTCGACGGCCTCGGCGGTAGCGGCGATGCTGCGGGCGACTTGGCGCTGGCATTGGAGCGCGACTTCGGCAGCGTCGCCGGCTGGCGCTCGAAGTTTGCGGCATGTGCCAAGGCGCAGGCAGGCGGCTCGGGCTGGACTTTGCTGGTCTGGTCGGAACGGCATCAGCGCCTGATGATCCAGTGGGGGCAGGATCATACGAATTGCCTCGCCGGCAGCATCCCGATCATGGCACTCGACATGTACGAGCATGCCTATCACATCGACTTCGGGGCGAAGGCCGGCGCCTATGTCGACGCCTTCATGAAGAACATCCATTGGGAACGGGTCGGCGCCCGTTTCCAGAGACTCGCCATGAGCGGTCTTGTGACCGGCGCAGCCGCACCTGTCCCTGCCGGAGACAGTATCGCCGCCGAGGACCTGCTTGCCCGCCTGCAACGCCGGGATGATCTTGTCTTGCTGGATGTCTGCCTGGCAGAAGACCTGGCGAAGCGCAGCGACATGATCCCGGGAGCGCAGCTGCGCGCGCCCGAGCTGATCGCCGATTGGGCTAAGGAGCTGCCGAAGGACAAGCCGATCGTCGCCTATTGCGTCTACGGCTTCCAGGTCAGCGGCGACGCCGTCGCCGAACTCCGCCGCCGCGGCCTCGATGCCCATTCACTCGCGGGCGGCATCGCCGCCTGGCACGCGATCGGCGCCCCGACCGTTCCACTTGTCACCGCTGAAGGGAGGCCGACACCATGAAATGGGTCACACGTGAACGCCCCGTCATCGACCGGATCGCCTGTCCCTGGCTGATCACGCGGTTCATCGACAAGGAGCCGGAGTTCCTGTTCGTGCCGCCGGATCAGGTCCGGAAGGTGGCCGAGGAAACCGGCGCCATCCCTTATGACGTGCCCGGTGTCGAATACACGCATGTCGGCGAGGGATGCAGCTTCGACACCTTCGTCGAGAAGCACAACCTCGCCAAGGACCCGGCCATCGCCACGATCGCTGCCATCGTTCGCGGCGCCGATACGGACAGGCATGACCTGACGCCGCAATCGGCCGGGCTCCTGGCGATCTCGATGGGGCTTCGCGATCTCTCGCCAGATGATCACGAGGTGCTGAAGCGCGGGTTCATCATCTACGACGCGCTCTACGCTTGGGCGTCCCGTCGCAAGGGCGAGACGCATAACTGGCCGCGGATGTCGAAGGCGACCGCTGCGTGATGATCACCATTTGGCATCGCGCTTCGGCGACTGCGGGCGCGATCCTGGGTCTGGCGGCTCTGTTGGGAATAGGCACCGTCTACGCGGAAACCTTTCGACCGCTCAAGGGATCGGAAATCCGCAGCCGGTTCACCGGCATGGAGTTCACCGACGAGGTCCACTGGGTGCTTCTGTTCGGGCAGGACGGAACCCTCACGAACACGGGAATGGGCAGGAAGACCCTCGGCCGCTGGCAGGTGAAGCGGGATCAGCTTTGCCTCGATCGTTCGCCCGGTGAGCAGCGATGTTACGCCGTCCTGCACTCGGGAAAGACCTACCGGCTCCAGGAGCCTGGCTTCGACATCTACGAAGAGGGCATCGTTCAGCGGCCCATGGCGCGGCGCTGACCGATGCCTGCCAACGAACTTAAGGGCCCAGGCGAACCATGAAGCGCGCACCCATCCTTGCCGTGATCGCCATCGCGATCGGGTTCAGCACCGCTGCCGGCGCCGAGGTGTTCCAGAAGCTCAGCGGTGCCCAGATCCGAGCCAAGCTAGTCGGCAGGCAACTGACCGACGAATCCCATTGGGGCGAGATCTACCAGCCGAACGGACGGCTCGTCAGCGACGAGATGGGCAACACGCGTGTGGGCTCCTGGCACATCATGAAGAACCAGCTCTGCAAAACCTATCCCGAGGGCGGCGGAAGCGCCTGCTTCGATGTCTGGCTATCCGGCCGCGCAATCCAGATGAGGATCCCGGGCTCGACGGACTTTCCCTTCGAGGGGGTCCTGATCGATGCCCCACATTCGGGAACCGCCCCGCCTCCACATAGACTGGCTGACCGAGCTTCTTCGAAGTCAACCCAATCCGCGCCGAGGTGAAAGCATGGCGACTGCAAAGCCCAAGGTCGCCATAGTTTGGCGAGGCGATAGGGAAGCGAGAAGCACCGCGACACTGCGGAACAACCGCTTCCATCGCATCTTCGAAGAGTTAAGCGCCATCGGCATCGATGCCGAACCCGCCGTTTATGACGAGGCCTTCTCGGATGAAGTTCGTGATCAGCTCCTGGCCGCGGACGGGGTCCTTGTCTGGGTCGACCCGTTGCACGCGGGCAAGACGCGGCATCAACTCGATGCCTTGCTTCGCGAAGTCGCGGCCCGCGGGCCTTGGGTCAGCGCCCATCCCGACACCATCCTCAAGATGGGGGTGAAAGAGGTCCTGCACCGCACGAAGCATCTCGGATGGGGCACCGATACGCATCTCTATCGATCCGCAGCGTCCTTCGGAGAGGAGTTTCCGGCGCGCTTGAGGACGGCGGGACCGCGCGTGCTCAAGCAGAACCGCGGCAATGGTGGCCAGGGTGTCTGGAAGGTCGAGCTGATCGGCGGAGCGGAGGGCTCTGAGCGCGTGCAGGTGTTGCATGCGCAACGGGGGAGCATGCCGGAAGAACTCGCCCTCCCGGACTTCATGGCGCGTTGCGAAGCCTATTTCGCGGCCGGTGGCTGCATCGTCGATCAGCCATTTCAGCCTCGTCTGCCGGATGGCATGATCCGCTGCTACATGGGCTCGGATAAGGTCGTCGGCTTCGGCCATCAACTCATCAAGGCGCTCGTTCCGCCGCCGCCCGAAGGGCCGGATTCGGAAGCGGCGCAGCCTGGCCCTCGGATCATGCATGGGGCGGAGGCCGAGCCGTTTCAGAAGCTGCGGTCGATGATGGAGGCGGAATGGACGCCTCAGATGATGGAGGTCCTTGGTCTCGACGCAGCCTCCCTGCCCATCATCTGGGATGCGGACTTCCTCTATGGGCCGCACACGGCCACGGGCGATGACACCTACGTGCTCTGCGAGATCAATGTCAGCTCGGTCTTCGCCATACCAGACGAGGCGCCGGCGGCCATTGCGAGGCTCGTGGCCGCACGATTGAGGTCCGACCATCGGTGAGCGAGGCAGATGGCGCTATGGGAGACGACGCCATTGCCGATGCGTGGATAGAGATCTCCTCAGGTATTGCCGCCGGCGAAACCACCATCCGCTGGTATGCAGAATATTGTACGGCCAACAGCAGATCCGTTGTCGCGGATCGCAGGACTGAGCACGAAGCGATATCAGCAGCGCTGGAGTGGGACCTGCCAATTGTTCAACGCTCGCCGTCGCTCCGGAAGCCGATGTCAGAGCACTCTACGGACGTCGCGTTGCGCAAAGACCCCGGCTATCCATATCCCCCCGAGGGGGATATAGGAAGCGAATGCCGGAGCCCCACCGCCACGCCAGCCACCCCGCCATCGCCAAGCGTCTAAAGCGAGCTGGCGGACACCTCGCCAAGGTTATCGAGATGATCGAAACCGGGCGTTCCTGCCTCGACATCGCCACGCAGTTGCAGGCGGTCGAAAGCGCAATTGCGCAGGCAAAGCGAACACTGGTCCAGGACCATCTCGACCATTGCCTGGACGAAGTCGTCGGCGAGCTCCCGCCCGAGCAGCGCCGGCCGATCGACGAGTTCAAGCTGATCAGTAAATTCCTCTGAGGCCGAGAAATGCTCAAGGTCCTGTCGAACCGCGTCTATGGACGCCTCTTCACTGCCCAGATCATCGCCCTTGTGGGGACCGGCCTTCTCACAGTCGCGCTCGGGCTGCTCGCCTACGACATCGCCGGAGCGCGCGCCGGAGCGGTTCTGGGGACGGCGCTGGCGATCAAGATGATCGCCTATGTCACGGTGGCTCCCATCGTGGGCGCCTTTTCGGCGCAGCTGCCGCGGCGGGCTTTCCTGATCGCGATGGACCTGGTGCGCGCGGCGATTGCACTGATGCTTCCCTTCATTTCCGAGGTCTGGCAGGTCTATCTGGCTGTCTTCCTATTGCAGTCAGCCTCGGCCGCGTTCACGCCGACCTTTCAGGCAACGATCCCGGATTTGCTGCCGAAAGAGGACGACTACACCAGCGCCTTGTCCCTCTCGCGGCTGGCCTATGACCTTGAGAGCATCGTCAGCCCGATGCTCGCCGCTGCCCTGCTCACACTCATCAATTTTCATTGGCTCTTCGCCGGAACAGTCGTCGGCTTCCTGGTCTCGGCCGCGCTGGTGCTTTCCGTCACGCTCCCCGTGTCTCCGGCCAAGCCTCGCGAAGGCGGCATCTATGACAAGACGACACACGGAATGCGAATCTACCTGGCAACGCCACGCCTGCGGGGGCTACTTGCCTTGAACATGGCTGTCGCGATGGGCGGCGCGCTCGTGATCGTCAACACCGTCGTCATCGTGAAGGGGCGGCTCGGCTACGACGACAATGCCGTGGCATTGGCCCTGGCCTGCTTTGGCGGCGGCTCGATGCTGTCGGCCCTGACGCTGCCGCGCATCCTGGAGCGCGTCGCAGACCGGAAAGTGATGCTGACTGCCGCAAGTCTGCTGGCCGTCGTCCTCGGCGGGTTTTCCGCCCTGCTACTGGCCGAGGGCTGGGCATTCGCACCCGCGGCGACCCCAGCCGGTTGGCTGACACTGCTCCTGACCTGGGCTTTGCTCGGCATCGGCTACTCGGCGACGCAGACCCCGTCCGGCCGTCTTCTGCGCAGATCCGCACATGCCGAAGATCGTCCCGCCGTGTTCGCCGCGCAGTTCGCGCTGTCGCATGCTTGTTGGCTGATCACCTATCCGCTTGCCGGCTGGCTCGGGGCCAGCCTGCCCCTGGCAACGCTGGCGGGGTTGTTCTGCTTGGCGACGTTGGCCGCGACAGCGGCCGCCGTTTGGCTCTGGCCTGCGGGGACTGCGGACGCAGCAGAGCACAAGCATCCCGAGCTACCCCGTGACCACCCTCATCTGGTGGAGCATGGCCGGCACCATTCGCACACCATCGTCATCGACGACCTTCACAGGCGCTGGCCCGCGCCAGCTGGTTGAATTGAGTTCGCTCGCTCATCATCGCGCTGCCCTCCATCCAGAAGCGGCTGAATCAGAACTTCATACCCGCAGCAACCCCGACGTTTTCAACGGTACCGGCTCGAGGTGCGCGTTGGTCTATTTCGCTCCCCGGCTCAGTCTTCGTCGACAGAAGCCTCTCTCAGATCGTCATCAGGCTCGCGTTCGACCGGCTCTTCTCCTGAGAAAGACGGCATGAGCTCTCCGGCGAGCAGCCTGTCTTTGCTGAGCAGTCCAGCATCCTCGAGCTTCTCGAAATCCGGCAGATCGCGCAGGGTCTCGAACCCGAATTCCGACAGAAAGGCCGGCGTCGTCACATAGGTGTAAGGTGCCCCCGGCAGCGGGCTGCGCGGCCCGGCCGCGATGAAACCGAGCTTGCCCAGATGGCCGATGGTATCGCGGCTGATCTCCTTGCCGAACACGGCGCCAAGCTCGGCGCGGGTGATCGGCTGGAAATAGCCGATGCACAGCAGCACCAGGCTCTCAGCTTGCGACAACGCCTTTCGGTCGGACGTGCCGAGCCCGGTCGCGGTGCGGATCGCGACCGCAAACCTCTTCTTGGTCCGATGCTGCCAGCCGCCGGCGACCGAAACGAGGTCGTAGGGGCGTCCGCGCAATTCGTCACGGATATCGGCCATCAGCAGGTCGAGGCTGCAGTCGCGCCCGACGACCCGGGCCAGGGTTTCACGGCCGACCGGCTTGGGCGAGGCGAAGATCACCGCCTCGACCCGGCCCATCCATTCGCGCCAGCGCATGTCTGGCGGCAGGTCGGCGAGCTCGACATCGAACAGCTCTTCGGTCTGGGTCGACCGCGCCATGGTCAGAGCCCGTAGAGCCGGAAGCTGGCACGGCCAGACAGCTCACGTACAGCGCCAAGCGCGGTCAGCCGCTCAAACAACCGGCGTGAACCCCAACGCGTCAGGCTTTTCGTCTGTAACGTGCCAGAGATCGCGTCGTCGTCGAGCAGAAACTGGATCACCTCCCCTGCTCCTTTGGCGCGCAACTTCGGCGCGACCTCGATCAGCCGCGCCGCGCGCGGCGCAATGTCGCCGGCGATCCGGCAGGCCTCGGTCGCCGCCAGCGCGAGCGCGACGCAGCTCGCCCGCTCGAACCCCTCCCCTCCCGGACGAATCCGGCCGCGATCGCTCAGGCTTCGGAAGGCAGAACCGCGCGCCTGCATTGCCAGCAGCGGCACCGCCACCGGCCAGCGCATCCGGCGCGCCAGGGCCTGGTCGGCGAGCCACCAGCCGAGGAGGCTCGCCTCCGGCCGGCAGCGCTGAACCTCTGTGACGATCGCCGCGGCGACCAGCGGCGCCGGCCGGCCTGTCCGGACGATGTCGTCGAGACGTTCCGGCAACGCCGCGAGATCCTCGCTCCAGCGCAGGCCGAGCAGATCGACGGCCGCACGCAGCGCCGCCGCATCGACGACAGTCGACCGCGCAGCCATCCGACGCCAGGCCGCGAAGATGTTGCCGGCGGGCCCGGGCTCGGCTCCCGGCTGCCGCAGATGCCAGGCGTCGCGCAACTGCGCTTCGGTCTCGGTCCGTCCGGCCAGCGCGACGGCCGCGGCTGCACATTTGAGGGCGAGCCGCTGGCGCCACGCGCCGATCCAGAGCGGATCGGAGCGCACGAGATTGTCGAGCGAATTCAACGCAGCACCAGCCAGGAAGGCGGCCTCGACGTCGCTCGTCACCGGCCCGCGCGGGACCGCCCAGCCGGGCACGGCGGGTGGCTCATAGGTTTGAACGGGCGTCGAATCTGGAGCGCGCATCGTTCTGGAAGATAGAGAAGCTTTGCGCTTTATGCCAACTATATGGACAAAAAGCGCACGCCTTGTGAAGTTACAAAAACGTGTGATAACCTTCCATTATCACGCGTTTTGCTCTTTATGTAGAGAATGGCTGGATTCGACGTTCAAAACCCCGAAAATCGCGCTTCGGAGAGCTCCGCGCCGCCTGAGAGCCCGGCGGCAGGTGTCGATCGCGCCGCCGGCGCAGCTTCGGCCGAGACCGGCAACCTCCCCTCCCCGCTCCCATCCGACACCGCCAGTGTGCCGGCGCATCTGGAACGGCTGGCCGGCCGGGCCCGTGGCTATGCCGAGGCCGCCAGTTCGCAGAACACACGCAGAGCCTATGCGAGCGACTGGACGCATTTCTGCAGCTGGTGTCGGCGCCAAGGCCTCGAAGTCGCTCCGCCCTCGCCGCAGGTGGTCGGGATCTACATAACCGCCTGCGCCACTGGCGCGGCGATCGCGGGCGGCAAAGCAAATTCCGTAGCCACGATTGAGCGGCGTCTATCGGCGTTGAGCTGGCACTACACCCAGCGCGGCACGCCGCTCGATCGCAAGGACCGCCACATCGCCACAGTGATGGCCGGCATCCGCAATACCCATGGCGCACCGCCGCGCCGGAAGGAAGCCGTGCTGGGCGACGACGTCGTTGCCATGCTCGAGACGCTCAATCGCGGCACACTCCGCGGCCTCCGGGATCGCGCCATGCTTCTGCTCGGATTCGCCGGCGGCCTGCGGCGCTCGGAGATCGTCGGCCTGGATCTCCATCGCGACGACACGAAGGATGGACGCGGTTGGGTCGAGATCCTCGACAAGGGCCTGCTCGTGACGCTGACCGGCAAGACTGGATGGCGTGATATCGAGATCGGTCGCGGCTCAGCTGACGCCACCTGCCCGGTCGTAGCGCTGCAGACCTGGCTCAAGCTCGCCCGGATCGCCCACGGCCCCCTGTTCCGGCGTGTCACCGGCGAAGGCAAGGAGGTCGGCGCCGATCGGCTGACTCCCGGCCAGGTCGCGCGCCTAGTCAAGCGCGCGGCGCTGGCGGCCGGCGTTCGCGCGGATCTGCCCGAGCGCGAACGGGAATCAAAATTCGCAGGGCACTCCCTGCGCGCCGGTCTCGCCTCCTCCGCCGAAGTCGACGAACGCTATGTCCAAAAGCAGCTCGGCCATGCCTCTGTCGAAATGACCCGCCGGTATCAGCGCCGGCGCGATCGGTTCCGCGTGAACCTCACTAAAGCCGCCGGACTCTGAGTAGAAAGCGCAACGAGATCATATCCTTGGGCGGAAGAGCATGAAATCAAAAAGGGAACGCAAGACGTCGCCGTCCCCTTAAGCGGTTCAAATTGAAATTGGGAAGGGAAAGCGACA
>NZ_JACXWY010000043.1:0-17904 GCF_014764685.1 Allobosea spartocytisi | reverse complement strand
GGGCGGGACCGCAACCTCTTCCACAGTCAGCCCGGTGGCAAGAACCTCGTAGCCGGCCTTGGCCAGTGCGAGGGCGGCGCCGGCGCCGATGCCGCGCGTGCCGCCGGTGACGAGAGCGAATTTGGACGAAGTCGGCTGTGTCATGCGCCGGAGGCTAGAGTGCCGGCCGGGGCCGGGGAAGCGCGCGCGCCGCAAGCCGCCATGAGCCTGCGGCCTGCCTCACCTCATTGCCACCTGTATTTCAGCGAAAGCAGCGCGGTGCCGCGCGTCTCATAGTCGCTGGCGACCAGCGGCAGCTTGCGGGCGAGCGCGAGGTCGAAGGAGGCCTGCCAAGGCAGGTCCGCCGCCTTGGCGAGATCGACCGAGAGCTTGACCTCCGGCGTCAGCGCGGAATGAAAGCCGTCGCCCGCCGCGAAGACATAATTGCCGGCCATGCCGAGCTGGGTCGTCAGCATCAGATGCGGGAAGAGCTGTTGCCGATAGCCGATCGTGGCATCGCCGGTCTGCTCGGGATTGCCGCCCACCGCGCCGCCGCCACCGGTCGAGACGCCCCAGATCACGCCGGGATCGGTGGATGCGGGCCGTGCCCAGCGCCAGTCCAGGCGGGCGTCGCGCGAGGTGCCGGGCCCGGCCGGCGCGTTCAGGCTGGTCGAGAGCGAGAAGGCATCCTGGCCGAGCTTGAAGCCGACGGAACGGTCCTGATCCGCGCCCGTCATGGTCTCGCGCGCGGGGAAGCCCTTGCGGATGATGTCGACCGGGATGGGGGCGCGGGCGCGCAGATGGGCGCCGGACGCAGTGTCGGCGCGGCCGATCGCGGCCAGGGCCGGATTGAAGACGACGGCATCGGAATCCGCGACGACGGGCGCGGCCGCGTCCGTCCCATTGGCGTCGGGGTCGAGCAGGGCTCCCCGTGGGATCGGGAGCTGCACGGCGGCGTCCGCGCTTGCGTCCTGCGCCCAAACCGGGCTGCAAGACAGCATTCCTGCGAGGAAAAGCGCCGCCGATGCCGGTGCGGCGCTCCACATCATGATGATACGAGACACGTCGTTCGTCCTGTCGCTATGACGAGCGGCAGGACAGGCTAGGCGGCGAAATTGCCGATTTTGCGGCAGTGCAGCATAAACCGCCGGGCGAGACATTGCCCGAAAGCTGCGCTTCCCCCGCCGCCCCGAACCCGCTAGGAAGCGACCAGCCGGAGACCTTGGCCGAAAGCCACGGTTTCGGACGTTCTATCTGGAGAGCACAGGGGTCATCGCATGAGCAAGATCAAGGTCGCCAACCCGGTCGTCGACATGGACGGCGACGAGATGACCCGGATCATCTGGCAGAAGATCAAGGACACGCTGATCTTCCCCTATCTCGATCTCGAACTCGAATATTACGACCTCTCGGTCGAGAACCGCGACGCGACCGACGATCAGGTTACGATCGACGCCGCCAACGCCACCAAGAAGCACGGCGTTGCCGTGAAGTGCGCGACCATCACGCCGGACGAAGCCCGCGTGAAGGAGTTCAACCTGAAGCAGATGTGGAAGTCGCCGAACGGCACGATCCGCAACATCCTCGGCGGCGTGATCTTCCGCGAGCCGATCATCTGCAAGAACGTGCCGCGCCTCGTGCCGGGCTGGACTCAGCCGATCGTCATCGGCCGCCATGCCTATGGCGACCAGTACCGCGCGACCGACTTCAAATTCCCGGGCAAGGGCACGCTCTCGATCAAGTTCGTCGGCGAGGACGGCCAGGTGATCGAGAAGGAGGTCTTCAAGGCCCCCGACGCTGGCGTCGCCATGGCGATGTACAACCTCGACGACTCGATCCGCGACTTCGCGCGGGCCTCGCTGAATTACGGCCTGATGCGCAAGTACCCGGTCTATCTCTCGACCAAGAACACCATCCTCAAGACCTATGACGGCCGCTTCAAGGACATCTTCCAGGAGATCTACGAGAAGGAGTTCAAGGCCGAATTCGACAAGCTCGGCATCACCTACGAGCACCGCCTGATCGACGACATGGTCGCCTCGGCGATGAAGTGGTCGGGTGGCTATGTCTGGGCCTGCAAGAACTATGACGGCGACGTGCAGTCCGACACCGTGGCGCAGGGCTTCGGTTCGCTGGGCCTGATGACCTCGGTGCTGATGACGCCGGACGGCAAGACCGTCGAGGCCGAGGCCGCCCACGGCACGGTGACCCGCCACTATCGCGAGCACCAGAAGGGCAGGGAGACCTCGACCAACTCGATCGCCTCGATCTTCGCCTGGACGCGTGGCCTCGCTCATCGCGCCAAGCTCGACAACAATGCCGAGCTCGCGAAGTTCGCTGCGCTGCTCGAGAAGGTCACGGTCGATACGGTCGAGTCCGGCGACATGACCAAGGACCTCGCCCTGCTGGTCGGCCCCGACCAGAAGTTCCTCTCGACGACCGGCTTCCTCGAGAAGGTCAGCGAGAACATGAAGAAGGCGATGGCCGCCTGATCTCGGGCCCTATCGCAGCAAGCCATGCAGAGCCCGGCCGAAAGGCCGGGCTTTTTTCTGCACGGGAAGGCGAAGCGCGAGGTGGCCCTGAGGCTTCCCGGGTGGGGAGCGGGCGCTCATCGTGAACAGGATCAGGGCGCCTTTTCACCGAAAGCCGATACCGATGATCACATGAAGCCCGGATTGCGCGGCAGGTATCGCGTCCAAGTTCCATAACCGTGCGATGCCATCAGCAGCATCGGGAAGGTGATGCGCATGCCACGACTGACTGCGAGGCTCAGGGCGCTTTCGCATGTCCCGGGCAGGAACGCCGATATGTTCTCGCAGGATCGATCGGCCGCCATCTTCAATGCGGACGCAAAGGCGTCACCGAGAGCGTCGGCCTCCCTGACCGCGAGAGGTCCGATATGCCCGCTGGAACTGACATAGCAGTAGCCGACACAATCGCTGCCGGAGCAGAGCAAGACCCCTGTGGCAGCCGGGTCATTGAGCAGGTAGCGGTGATGCTTCTCTCGCGTGAAGCCGATCGCGCGGGAGTCGATTTCAGCCAGTTTTTCCATCGTCGCGGCATTGTCGTCGATCGGGATGCTACCGAATGGAGGCTCCCGCAATCCCTCCATCACCCGCTCTCGCGCCGCGCGGAACAAATAGATCGGCATCTTTGGAAAAAGCCCATGCCGGATGTAGAGGCCCTGCGAGACCCTGTTGAAGGTGAAAGTGATCAGGGCCTTGTGAGCCACGTCCGATTTCCGGGCATGTTCCAAGCTGCGTTTCAATAATTCATTCCCGATGCCACGACCCTGTTGGGCGGGATCGACGAATAGCTGGGCAAGAAACCACACATTCCCGCACACCCAACTCCAGACAAAACCGAGGATGTCATCGCCATCCTCCGCGATCCATAGGCCGTCAGGGTCGTTCCTGAGGGAGAACAGCTGAAAATTGGGCGCGCTTGGGGTCGCCATCAGACCGAAGCCATGGCGCGTGGTCAGATCGTTGATGCTGGCAACAACGAGGGCGTCTGCCGTCGCCAAATCCTGCGCTCGGGCGGGCCTGTAGACGAGTGACATCGGACAACTCCGTCAGAGCTATTCAAACAGGTCTTGGCATCGCGTGTCCGGCTAACAGAGCCAACAATATCGCGTCACGTTGCCGTCCGGTTGGGAAAATTCATGGCGAGATCCGCTGTGGACTCGCTCCAGCCATCCTGTGCGATCGCCGCGATTGGTCCCCAAAGGGGCGGACGCGGAAGCCGGTGCGCCCCGGTTCTGCGAAAGGGAGCGAGCCTTTCGTCGGACGTGCTCTCCTGTCCGGAAAGCCTGAGCAGGGGGCCATGGAGCGGCGGATCGCCGGCGACCAGGCTTCGGCCTGCGGGGGCTTTTTCGTTTGCGCCCTCGCGAGCCGTGAGTCCGCGGCAAGATTCGGAAACGAAATGGCCTTGGAAATGCCGGCTCGGCACCCAAAAAGCTGCACAGACCAGTTCTAGCAAGCAAGGCATGAACACAGGCTTTGCACTTGCCATGGGCGTTGTCGCCGGACTGCTGACAAATCTGTCGGCCGGGATCACCGTAGCCGGCCTCGTCTGGATGATGCTGATGGCGCTCCGCGAGGTCACACGTCAGTATTGAGACCCCGTAGAATGTGAGCCGTTGCGGAACGGGGACCGGGCCGCTTTGCGTTCCCGGAACGATCCGCACGAGCCGCAAACCACCGCATCGGGGTGGTCTCAGACGGGATTCATTCCACCTTGACGGGACGGCGGGCTAGAATGACGGGGCCGCTGACCGGCGCGTTCATCACATAGCGCAATTCGTAGACGCCCGGCTGCTCCGGCGCCTCCAATGTCGCCTCGACATTCTCGGCCGGGAAGAAGCGCGGCCCATCGGCCTCGGCCGGGGCGCCGGGCTGCACCAGCACGACGCGATCCTGCTCGCCGTTCGGGCCGATGCCGCGCACCGGCAGCGCCTGGCTATGGCCGACGCGCTCGGGGGCGGCCAGGGTCGCGCTCGGCTCGGTCGTGACGAACGGCTGGCGCAGCAGGATTTGGGGCGCGCCGTCCTTCTCGACGGTCAGCCGCAATTCGTAAGCGCCGACGGCTCCGGGCGTCTGCAGGGAGGGAACGGTGGTCTTCGGCTGAAGGACGACGATCGCCTTCTCGGCCGGATCGTCCGGGCGGGCGATGGCGAGACGTGCGCCCTGCGGCGCGTTGCTCAGGAAGACGCTGAGCGGGGTGCCGGCCATGATGCTGCGCGCCGCCGAGATCGCGGGCTGCGGCGGACGCGGGGCCGGCCTTTGCTGCTTCTGAGCTGATGCGACGGCCGGCCAAAGGCCGGCCGTGATCAGCACGACACGGCGGGAGAGGGCGCCTATGGCGGCACCGCTCTTCCGGGTCTGCATCAGCCCATCGCGGCCGCGACGGCGTCGAGCGCTTCCTGCGCCTTGCTGCCGTCCGGTCCGCCGGCCTGGGCCATGTCGCGGCGGCCGCCGCCGCCCTTGCCGCCGAGCTGCTCGGAGGCCGCGCGCACCAGCGCGACCGCATCGAAGCGCTCGGTCAGGTCGGGCGTGACGCCGACGACGACGCCGGCCTTCCCGTCATCGGCGACGCCGACGATGGCGACGACGCCGGAGCCGACGCGCGCCTTGGCCTCGTCGGCGAGGCTTTTGAGGTCCTTCATCTCGATGCCGGTGACGGCCCGCGCCAGGAGCTTGGCGCCGGCGATTTCCTGGATCGGTTCTTCGGCTGCGCCGCCGCCGCCCATGGCGAGCTTCTTGCGGGCCTCGGTCAATTCACGATCGAGCTTGCGACGCTCCTCGATCAACGCGGCCAGACGGTTTCCGGCCTCCGAGGCCGGGACCTTGAGCAGGCTCGCGAGCCCATCGAGCAGGCGCGATTCCTCGTTGAGGCGCAGGCGGGCGCCATTGCCGGTCATGGCTTCGAGACGGCGGACACCCGCCGCCACCGCGCCTTCGCCGACGATGCTGACGAGGCCGATGTCGCCGGTGCGCGCCGCATGGGTGCCGCCGCAGAGCTCGACCGAATAGGCCTTGCCGGCCGGGTTCGTGCCCATCGCGACGACGCGGACCTCGTCGCCGTATTTCTCGCCGAAGAGGGCGCGCGCGCCCGATTCGATCGCCTCGTCGACGCTCATCAGCCGGGTCGTGACCGGTTCGTTCTTCAGCACGATCGCATTGGCGATCTCCTCGACCTCGCGCAATTCCTCGGCGCTGATGGGCTTGGGATGCGAGAAGTCGAAGCGCAGCCGGTCGGGCGAGACCAGCGAGCCCTTCTGCGCGACATGGTCGCCGAGGACGAGGCGCAGCGCCTCGTGCAGCAGATGCGTCGCCGAATGGTTGGCGCGGATCGCGGTGCGGCGCTCATGATCGACGATCAGCTCGACGGCAGCGCCGAGCTTCAATTCGCCTTCCTTGACCGTGACGCTATGGGCGAAGACATCGCCGAGCTTCTTCTGGACGTCGGAGACCTCGACGACCGTGCCCGGCGCCTTGACCACGCCGGCATCGCCGACCTGGCCGCCGGACTCGCCGTAGAACGGCGTCTGGTTGACCAGCATGAAGCCGCTCTCGCCGGCCTTGAGGGACTGGACCTCGGCATTGTCGCGGATCAGCGCGGTGACCACGCCCTCGGCAATCTCGGTGTCGTAGCCGAGGAACTCGGTCGCGCCGAGCCTGTCGCGCAGCGGGTACCAGAGCGTCTCGGTCGCGGCCTCGCCGGAGCCGGACCAGGCGGCGCGCGCCTTGGCCTTCTGCTGCTGCATGGCGGCGTCGAAGCCCTCGACATCGACCGTGATCTCGCGAGCGCGCAGCGCGTCCTGCGTGAGGTCGAGCGGGAAGCCGTAGGTGTCATAGAGCGTGAACGCGACGTCGCCCTTGAGGCTCTGGCCGGCGGTCAGGTCCCTGGAGGCGTCGTCGAGCAGCGAGAGGCCGCGCGCCAGCGTGGTGCGGAAACGGGTTTCCTCCAGCTTCAGCGTCTCGGTGATCAGCGCCTCGGCGCGGACGAGCTCCGGATAGGCCCGGCCCATCTCGCGGGTCAGCACCGGCACGATCCTGTGCAGCAGCGGCTCCTTGGCGCCGAGGAGCTGCGCGTGCCGCATGCCGCGGCGCATGATCCGGCGCAGCACATAGCCGCGGCCCTCATTGGAGGGCAGCACGCCGTCGGCGATCAGGAAGGCGGAGCAGCGCAGATGGTCGGCGATGACGCGGTGGCTCGCCTTCATCGGCCCGTCGGCGGGGACCGAGGTCAGGTCGGCGATGGCGCCGATCAGGGCCCGGAACAGGTCGATATTGTAGTTGTCATGCGTGCCCTGGAGCACGGCCGCGACGCGCTCCAGCCCCATGCCGGTGTCGATCGAGGGGCGGGGCAGGTCGGTCCTGATGCCGCCCGCGGCCTCCTCGTATTGCATGAAGACGAGGTTCCAGATCTCGATGAAGCGGTCGCCATCCTCCTCGGGCGAGCCGGGCGGCCCGCCCCAGATATGGTCGCCATGGTCGTAGAAGATCTCGGAGCAGGGGCCGCAGGGGCCGGTATCGCCCATGCGCCAGAAATTGGCCGAGGTCGGGATGCGGATGATCTTGTCGTCGGTCAGGCCGGCGATCTTCTTCCAGAGGGCATGCGCCTCGTCGTCCTCGGAATAGACGGTGACGAGGAGCTTGTCCTTGGGCAGCTCGAACTCGCGCGTGACCAGCGTCCAGGCGTGGGTGATCGCCTGTTCCTTGAAATAGTCGCCGAAGGAGAAGTTCCCCAGCATCTCGAAGAAGGTGTGGTGGCGGGCGGTGTAGCCGACATTGTCGAGGTCGTTGTGCTTGCCGCCGGCGCGCACGCATTTCTGCGCCGTGGTGGCGCGGGAATAGGGACGCTTCTCCTGACCGGTGAAGACGTTCTTGAACTGCACCATGCCCGAATTGGCGAACATCAGCGTCGGGTCGTTGCGCGGCACGAGCGGGCTCGACGGCACGACCTCGTGGCCCTGAGACTTGAAGTAGTCGAGGAAGGTCGACCGGATATCGTTGACGCCGCTCATCGGTTCTTGCGCTTTTCAACACGGGCAGGGCCGGGCTGGCGCCCGGCGGGAACGACCGGTTCTAGTCAGGCCGCTCGCGCCTGTCCAGAAAGCTCGTTGCAGCGCACCGCGCGCAAGGTCTTATCGGCAAACGAAAACGGGCGGCCTGAAGGCCGCCCGCTTGATCGAACGTCATTCTCGGGCGGAGCGAAGCCCAGACTCGAGAAGCTCTCTCAGGATAGGTCGCCCCATTCGGCCTGAGATGCTCGGGTCAAGCCCGAGCATGACGGCATTGGTTGTCTCAGGCTTCGCCTTCGTCAAGATCGTCCGCGGTCGGGTCCGCCTGATCGAGAATGCGCTCGGCGACCAGACCGGAATTCTGGCGGATCGTGGCCTCGATCTTGGCGGCCATGTCCGGATTTCCCTTCAGGAAGGTCTTGGCGTTCTCGCGGCCCTGGCCGAGGCGCTGGCTGTCGAAGGAGAACCAGGCGCCCGACTTCTCGACCATGCCGGCCTTGACGCCGAGGTCGATCAGTTCGCCGACCTTCGAGATGCCCTCGCCGAACATGATGTCGAACTCGACCTGCTTGAAGGGCGGCGCGACCTTGTTCTTGACGACCTTGACGCGGACCTGATTGCCGGTCGCCTCGTCGCGCTCCTTCAGCGTCGAGACGCGGCGGATGTCGAGGCGCACCGAGGCATAGAATTTGAGCGCGTTGCCGCCGGTGGTGGTCTCCGGGCTACCGTACATCACGCCGATCTTCATGCGGATCTGATTGATGAAGATCACCATGCAGTTCGAGCGCGAGATCGAGGCGGTGAGCTTGCGCAGCGCCTGGCTCATCAGGCGGGCCTGCAGGCCGGGCTGGACATCGCCCATCTCGCCCTCGATCTCGGCGCGGGGCGTGAGCGCGGCGACCGAGTCGACCACGAGCACGTCGATGGCACCGGAGCGCACGAGGGTATCGGTGATCTCGAGCGCCTGCTCGCCGGTGTCGGGCTGGGAGATCAGCAGGTCGTCGAGATTGACGCCGAGCTTGCGGGCATAGACCGGGTCGAGCGCATGCTCGGCATCGACGAAGGCGCAGACGCCGCCCTTCTTCTGGGCTTCGGCGATGGTATGCAGCGCCAGCGTGGTCTTGCCCGAGGATTCCGGCCCATAGATCTCGATGACGCGCCCCCTGGGCAAGCCGCCGACGCCGAGCGCGATGTCGAGCCCGAGCGAACCCGTGGAGATCGTCTCGATCTCGATCGAAGGCGAGTTCTTGCCGAGCCGCATGATCGAGCCCTTGCCGAAGGCACGTTCGATCTGGGAGAGCGCCGCATCGAGCGCCTTGGCCTTGTCCATCGAGGAGCCTTCCACGAGCTTGAGATTTGCCTGATTCACGGTTCGGGCTCCTTATGGCAGGGCTGCAGAGACATCTCAATGCGTCTTGACAGGAGAATGGTCACGCTTTGTTCCTGTCGGCAAGTTCTTTTTTTGTTCCCGTTGCGGGTATGGTGACAGGAGATGTCATGAGCCCGCTCTGACCAAGGGGACAAATGGGCGATCCGCGCGGCAACCGGACATTGGGAGATCGCCCGGATCCGGTCGCTTCTCGCTCCTGCCGCCCAAGCCTCGAAGCCGTGGCCGGAGGACGACGCTTACAAGCCTGCGGGCCACTGGCCATAAACTCGCCCTTAACCTTGATCGGGCATTTCCTCGGACCAGTGAGTGGCTTCGCGCGGGCTGTACCTGCTGCGGCGCGAGGGTGGCAAACCATGCGGCTGATCGTCGGCACAATCATCGTCTTCGTCTGCGTCTTCGGTAGCTACGCGGCGATGGGCGGCCACCTCGAGGTCCTCTGGCAGCCCTTCGAGTTTGTCATCATCCTCGGTGCAGCGATCGGTGCCTTCGTCATCGGCAACCCCGCGCCGGTGCTCAAGGCCGTGCCCGCCATGCTCGGCTCGCTCATGAAGGGCGCCAAGTACAAGCAGGAATGCTACGTCGAACTGCTGGGGATGCAGTATTCATTGTACAAGCTCGTGAAGCAGAAGGGCATGCTCGCGGTCGAGCAGCACATTGAAAATCCGAGCGAATCGACGCTGTTCAACGCCTTTCCGACTTTTGCGGCGAACCATCACGCGGTCGAGTTCGTCTGCGACTACATGCGCATGTTGACGATGGGCGCCAACAACGTCCACGAGATGGACGCTCTCATGGACGAGGAACTGGAGACGCACCACCAGGAGCAGGAGCGTGTCGTTGCGGCCATGCAGTCGCTTGCCGACGGAACTCCGGCGCTCGGCATCGTCGCCGCCGTGCTCGGCGTGATCAAGACGATGGGGGCGATCACCGAGCCGCCGGAGGTGCTGGGACATCTGATCGGCGGCGCGCTCGTCGGCACCTTCTTCGGCGTCTTCGTCGCCTACGGCTTCTTCGGGCCCATGGCGCAGTCGCTCAAGGGCATCTATGAGGCGGAAGCCAAATACTACCTTTCGCTCAAGGCGGGTCTGCTCGCCCATATCGCCGGCCAGCCGCCGGTGATGGCGGTCGAATTCGCCCGCAAGGCTCTGATGAGCGACGTCCGCCCGACCTTCAGCGAAGTGGAAGCGGCGACCGCCGGCCTGCCCGCCTAGATCTGACACAATCTCCAGCAGGCACTCGATGACCAAGCCCGTCCAGCCGATCATCATCAAGAAGGTCAAGAAGGCCGCTCATGCGCACCATGGCGGCGCCTGGAAGATCGCCTATGCGGACTTCGTGACCGCCATGATGGCGTTCTTCCTGCTGATGTGGCTGATCAGCATGACGACGCAGGAGCAGAAGATCGGCCTGGCGGAATACTTCGCGCCAGCGGCTGCGAGTCTTTCAACCAGTGGCGCTGGCAGCGTCCTGATGGGCAGTGCCCTGGACAAGGCCGGCAACAGGTCGTCGGTGCCCCGCGACGCCGCGAGGGGTACGACCGGGCAGGACGACAAAGCGCGTCCGACCAATTCGGGCCACGCCAGCGACCGCGAGGCGAACCGCCCGTCTGCCGGCGTGCAAGCCAATTACAGCGCCATCGCCAGCCTCCGGCAGGCGATCCAGAGCATGCCCGAAATTGCCGAGCTGTCGCGCAACATCGTGATCGAGCCGACCAAGGAGGGGCTGAACGTTTCCCTCGTGGATGAGAACGGCCGCGCCATGTTCCCCGAGGGCTCGGTCCAGCCCTACCAGCACACCCGTCTCGTGCTGGAGGCGCTCGCGCCCACCCTGCGCCGGATGCCCAACCAACTGTCTGTCGCCGGCCACACGGCCGCCACGAGCCCGGGCGCGGTGCCGGCCGTCGATTCCTGGAGCCTCACCGCCGGGCGCGCGCTCGCCGTGCGCGAGATCCTGTCGGGTGCCGGGCTTCCCAGCAACCGCTTCACGTCCGTGGTGGGACGCGCCGACACCGAGCCGCTTTTCGTCGAGAATCCCTACATCCCGCCGAACCGACGGGTGACGATCACGCTGCTCAATGCGGAGCCACCGCTGCCCCCGGGCGCCCGTCCCTGACGGGCTAGGCACCATCGAAACGATGCTCGGTGCCAATTGTGGGTTTAAGACAAACCACGCCGTCTGATCGGAGCATAAAATCCGCTGGATGAAGCAGGATTGGCCCGCCCCGCCGTTGGGCCCGATCAGCCCATCGCCGCCTTCACCGTCTCGACGAGCTGCTTCATGGTGAAGGGCTTGGGCAGGAAGTGGAAGCTCTCGCCCTCGGGCAGGTTCTTGCGGAAGGCTTCCTCGGCATAGCCGGAGACGAAGACGACCTTGGTGTTCGGATTGCGCTGGCGCAATTCGCCGAGCAGGGTCGGGCCGTCCATTTCCGGCATCACGACATCGGAAACGACGAGGTCGATGTTGCCGTCCTTCTGCAGGAAGATGTCGAGCGCCTCGACGCCCGAGGCGGCCTCGTGGACGGTATAGCCGCGCGAGACCAGCATGCGGGCGTTGAGCGCACGCACCGCGTCCTCGTCCTCGACCAGCAGGATGACGCCGGCACCGGTGTGGTCGGCGGCGAGCTTCTTCGGCGCCTCCTTGGCGGCGGCTTCGGCGGCGATCTCCTCTTCGCTCGGGACATGGCGCGGCAGGAAGATCTGGAAGGCCGTGCCCTTGCCGACGGTGGAGTCGACGAAGACGTAGCCGCCCGTCTGCTTGACGATGCCGTAGACCATGGAGAGGCCCAAGCCCGTGCCCTTGCCGACCTCCTTGGTGGTGAAGAAGGGTTCGAAGATCTTGTCGAGATGCTCCTGCGGGATGCCGGTGCCGCTGTCCTCGACCTCGAGCAGCACGTAATCGTCGATCGGCAGCGCCTCGTGGCCGAAGCTCACGCAATCCTCGCGGGCGACGTTGCGGGTGCGCACGGTCAGCTTGCCGCCGTCGGGCATGGCGTCGCGGGCGTTGACGGCGAGGTTGACGATGACCTGCTCGAGCTGGCCGAGATCGGCCTTGACCGGCCAGAGATCGCGGCCCTGGCGGACGTCGAGCGTGACCTTGTCGGCGACGACCCGCTTCAGCATCAGCGAGAGATCCGAGAGCACCTCGCCGAGCTCCAGCACCTGCGGACGCAGGGTCTGGCGGCGCGAGAAAGCGAGCAGCTGCCGCACCAGCGCCGCGGCGCGGTAGGCGTTCTGCTTGATCTGCATGATGTCCGGGAAGGACGGGTCGGTCGGCCGGTGGCTGGCGAGCAGGAACTCGGAGGCGTTGATGATGACCTGCAGCACGTTGTTGAAGTCGTGCGCGATGCCGCCGGCGAGCTGGCCGACGGCCTGCATCTTGCCGGCCTGGTCCATGTTGTCGCGCAGCTTGCGCTCGGCGGTGGTTTCCAGCGCGTAGACGATGGCGCGCTCGCCATCGCCGTCCTCGGAGGCGGCGACGGGCGAGAGATAGAGCCTCGCCGAGCGGCCATCCTCGCCCGAGAGCGTCACGTCGAGCGGGCTTGCCCCCGAAACGCCCTCCATCGTCTCGATCATCGCCTTGTCCAGGCCGGAGCCCGGTGCGGCGAGATCCTGGATCGTCACGACCTGTACGCCGGCCGGGACCAGCCGGGCGAAGGCGGCGTTGGAGCGCAGAATCGCGCCGGCCTTGTCGACGGTGGCGATCGCCATCGGCGTCGAGTGGAAGAAGCGCGCGAAGCGGACCTCGGCATCGCTGCGGCTATCGGCACCGGCCTCGCCGGCGGCGCGGTTGAGGACCAGGGTGCGCGAGGGGCCGGCGCGGCCGTCCTGACCGAAGGCGACCTGATGGTGCAGGCGCACCGGCAGGGGAGAGCCGTTGCGGCGCTTGAGGTCGAGATCGAGCACCTCGACGCGGACATCGCCGGGCTGGCCGCGGATCGCCTGAATGAGGGCGGCGGCGGCCGGCGTGCAGATATCGTCGAGATGCAGGCCGCCCGAGCCGAAGCGGGCGAGGTCGAAATCGAGCCAGCCTGACAGCGTCGCGTTGAGATAGGAGACCTCGCCGTCGGCGTCGATCGAGACGAAACCGGCGGGCGCATGGTCGAGATAGTCGATGGCGTGCTGGAGCTCCTGGAAGGCGTTCTCCTGCCGCTCGCGCTCGGGGGTGACGTCGGAGACGGTCCAGAGCGTCGCGGTCGAGGTCTCGCGGCGCACCGGCGCGACGCGGACGCGATACCAGCCGACCTCACCGCGCCCGTTGAGCGCGGGTTCCAGCCGGACCTCCTCGACGAGGCGGCGGTTCTCGCGCGCGGCGGTGGCGAGCCGGTAGATCGCTTCGGAGACGTCGGCGCGGCCGGTGAGCAGCCGGCCGACCGGCTTCAGATCGTTGGCGCCGGTTGCGCCCGCGAGGCCGAGATAGGCCTCGTTGGCATAGACGATGTCGTTCTCGCCCTCGGTGACGACGATGCCGTCATCGGCGCCGTCGACGATGGTCTTGGTGAGGTCGTTGCGCGCGGCGCGGCCGGAGAACTGGATCAGGCCGATCGCATAGGCGAAGAGGCCGAAGACGCCGACGACGGAGAGGATGGCGAGCAGGCCGAGGATCAGCGGCTGGGCCCATTCGTTGGCGATGAAGCCGAGCGCGATCGCCGCGCCGACGAGCAGGCCGGCGACGAGCAGGATGACGCCGATATGCCCCGGCTTGTCGGAGCGATCGATCGCGCTGGTGGCCGTGCTTCCGCTCATTGCGGTCAAGTCCGTTTCCTTGCTGCCGTGCCCGTCCGGCGGGGAGAAGACTGGCGGCTTAGGTTCATTCGCATCCGCTGTCGAGTTAGGCGCGGCGGCCCTTCAGGCGCAAGACGTAACCGATGACTTCGGCGACAGCCTGATAGTGTTCGACAGGAATTTCTTCGTCGATGCCGACCGTCGCGTGGAGCGCGCGGGCGAGCGGCGGATTCTCGACGATCGGGACGTGGTGCTCGCCCGCGACCTCGCGGATCTTGAGCGCGACGGCATCGACCCCCTTGGCGAGGCAGAGCGGTGCGGCCATGCCGGGCTCGTATTGCAGCGCCACCGCGAAGTGGGTCGGGTTGGTGATGATGACCGTCGCCTTGGGCACAGCCGCCATCATGCGCTTGCGCACGCGCTGGCTGCGGATCTGGCGCAGCTTGGCCTTGATCTCGGGATTGCCCTCGGAGTTCTTGAACTCCTGCTTGAGCTCCTCCTTCGTCATCTTCTGGCGCTGGTACCAGGAAAAGCGCTGCCAGACGAAGTCGCCGATGGCGATGACGGCGAAAAGCGCCAGCACCGCGCCCATGAGCTGGATCGCCAGTGAGAGCGCCGCCGGCATCAGCGCGGACACGTTCATCTCGGCGAAGGCTTCCAGCCGGTCGTGCTGGTTCCAGAGCGTGTACCAGATCACGATGCCGATCAGCGTCGTCTTGGCGAGGCCCTTGGCGAAGTTGACCCAGGCCTCCTTGCCGAACAGCCGCTTGAGGCCGGCCATCGGCGAGATGCGGTCGAATTTCGGCATCAGCGGCTCGAAGGTCCAGAGCAGCTTGTGCTGGATGAACGCGCCGGCCAGGCCCGCGCAGAGGATGAAGGCGAAGGGCAGGCCGAGCGCCATGAAGCCGGTCAGCACGCCTTGCCGCGTCACCTGCATGAAGGCGGCGCCGTCGGGCGGAACCTGATGGGCGTTCATCAGGAAGCCGCGCAGCGAGAGCATGGCGTCGCGTGCCGACCAGCCGGCAGCGACCAACAGCGACAGCGTGAAGCCGCAGAGCACGAAGAAGGTACCGATCTCCTGCGATTTGGGGACGTCGCCTTTCTCCGTGGCTTCGTCCAGCTTTCGCTGGGTCGGGTCCTCTGTCCTGTCTTCCTTGTCGGAGTCGTCCGCCATCCCGCGCTAGCCCCCGGTGAACTGGCGCAGGAAGACGCCGAGCCCGTTCATGAAGACGCTCATCATCACGCCGAGGACGACGAGCAGCATCAGCATGCCGCCGAAGATCGAGGCCGGCACGGCGAGGAAGAAGACCTGGAGCTGTGGCATCATCCGCGCCAGCACGCCCAGCCCTAGATTGAAGAGCAGGCCGAAGACGATGAAGGGCGCCGCGATCTGCACCGCCAGCGCGAAGCCCTGCGCCGTGGAGCGCACGGCGAGCGTCATCACATCGGTCAGATCCGGCGCACCGCCGGGCGGCAGCAGGCGGTAGCTCTCGTGGATCGCGGCGATGGCGATGTGGTGCAGGTCGCTGGTGAGGATCAGCGTGATGCCGAGCATCGTCAGGAAGTTGCCGATCGAGGGGTTCTGGTTGCCGCCGGTGGGGTCGACCGTCATGGCGAAGCCGAGGCCCATGGACTGGGCGACGATGGTGCCGGCCGTCTGGAGCGCCGCCATCACCAGCCGGGCGCAGACGCCGATGACCAGCCCGATCAGCAATTCGCCGATCAGCAGCGTGGCCAGGGCGGGGAGGGTCTCCGGGATCTGCAGCGAGGGACGCGCCATCGGCAGGATCATCAGCGCGATGAAGAAGGCGAGCGAGAGCCGGGCGCGCGAGAAGATGAAGCGCTCGCCGATGCCGGGCATGAGCATGACCAGCGTGCCGACCCGCGCGAAGACGAGCACGAACAGCGCGCCGATCTGGGGCAGGATCGCGATCTGCATCGTGCCGCGGTCATCCTCGCGCCGGAATGGACGCCGCTGGACGGCACCACCGGCGAGGGCGGGGCGCAGCCGCGGCAGGTTCATCCGCCCGTGGCGATTCGGACGGCGACCCGTCCCATATAACCTGCCAGCGCGTCTCCCATGAACGGAAGAAGCAGGAGCAGCGAAGCGAAGACGGCGAGAATCTTCGGGACGAAGACCAGCGTCTGCTCCTGGATCTGGGTCAGCGCCTGCACCAGCGAGACGACGAGGCCGACGAGCAGCGCGACCGCCATCAGCGGGCCGCCGACCTTGAGGAAGACGACGATGCCGTCGCGGGCGATGTCGAGGATGGCTCCGGAAGTCATGGTTTCGATCCGTCCCCGCCGTCAGACCGGCATCCGCATGATGTCTTCATAGGCCGCGATGACGCGGTCGCGCACCGCCACCAGTGTCTCGATCGCGGTCTCGCTTTCGGCCACCGCCGTGACGACATCGACCACGTCGGCACGGCCGGCGGCGACGCTCGCCGTCTGGACGTCGGCCTTGCGGCCGGCCTCGGCCGTGGAATCGAGCGCCTTGCCGAGCAGCGCGGAGAAGTCCGGGCCGCCCGCTTCCGCGCCGCCGATGCCGGCGGCGGGTTTCTTCATCAGATTGCCGGCGCCCAATCCCCCGATCGAGGCATAGGCGCCTGCAGCGAAGCCCGGTGTAGCCATGGCGGTTCAGTCTCCTTCTGGAGGCGCGCTGTTCAGGCGCGCAGGATGTCGATGGTGCGCTGGATCATCCGCCGGGTGGAGGAGATCAGGTTCAGGTTGGCCTCGTAGCTGCGCTGGGCCTCGCGCATGTCGACCATCTCGACCAGCGAATTGACGTTCGGCATCTGCACGTTGCCGCTGGCGTCGGCGGCCGGGTTGCCGGGCTCGTGCTTGACGCGGAAGGCGCTGGGGTCGCGCTGGACGCGGCCGAGCGCGACCGTCTGGGCATCGAGCTCGCGGTCGAAATGGCGCTGGAAGCTCGGCACCTTGCGGCGATAGGGGTCGGCGCCGGCGCGCTCCGGCCCGGAATCGGCGTTGGCGATGTTCTCGGCGATGACGCGCATGCGCCCCGACTGGCTGCGCAGGCCGGAGGCGGCGATGGCGAGGCTCTTCATCAATTCCATGAGATGCTCCCTCCGCGATCGCTGCTTCAGCGGCCCTTGCCGATCGCGATCTTCATCAGGCCGAGGCCCTTGCTGTAGAGCGAGGCGGCGAGCTGGTAGTCGGACTGGTTCTGGGCGACCTTCATCATCTCGTCCTCGAGGTTGACGGCGTTGCCGTTCGGGGTCGTCTCGAAGCGCGGGGCGCCGGTGCTGTCGAAGCCACCCTTGCCGCCGGTCAGGCTCATATGTCCGGCGCTGGTGCGGGCGAGCGCCACGCCGCCCCGGTCGAAGCCCGGCGGCTTCAGGTCGACGGGGCGGAAGCCCGGGCTGTCGGCATTGGCGACGTTCTCGGACAGCACCTTTTGCCGCGACTGCTGGTAATGCATGCGCAGCTTGAGGGCCTGCATGAGGCCGCCGCCGATGTTCAAGCCGTCATTCGCCATGGCTGCCGCCTCGCAGGGGCGGGCCCGCATGGCCGCCTCACTGGGCAAATCTTGCCGGGCTCATGGTTAAGAAGGCGTTAAACGCATCGCCTTTCGGATAACCGGTTAACCACGCGTTCACCATGTTTCCCGTTAAGGAAAGCGTTATGCTATAGCCAAGGTGTTGAACCTTGAGCGGAACTTCTGCCGCCCAGGGCGGCCGTCGCGGAAGAGGCAGACCTTGCAGAGCTTGTTCGGATTGGAACTCACGACCGCACAGAAGGTGATCGTCGCCTCCGTGGTCATCCTGGTACTTCTTGCCCTGCTCGGCCTGTTCGTTCGGCAGATACAGGGTGGGCGCCTCAGGATGCGCGGGCAGGCCGGCGGTCGGCAGCGCCAGCCACGGCTGGGCATCGTCGATACCTATGATCTCGACCGGCAGCGCCAGCTCGTGCTGATCCGCCGCGACAATGTCGAGCATCTCATCATGCTCGGCGGGGCCTCCGATGTCGTCGTGGAGACCAATATCCTGCGCAGCGGTGCGCGCGCCACGGCTCCCTCCTATAGCGAGGGCGCGGCGCCCGACAGGCCGCTGCCGCCCTTCGAGACGCTGGTGCCGCCGAGTGAGCCTGCGCTACGGGCCGGTGACGAGATTCGTCGCGGTGCTGCGGTTTCCGCCAGCCCCGACGTCCTGCCCCCGTTGCCCACCCGCCACGCCCAGACGCATGCCGAGGCCGTCACTGCAGCGAGCGCGGGCGTCGCGGCCGCGCTCGGCCTTGAGGAGGTCGGCGCGGCCGCTGCGCCCACG
>NZ_JACXWY010000042.1:0-17936 GCF_014764685.1 Allobosea spartocytisi | reverse complement strand
CGCCAGGCCAGTGAGGGCAATGCGTTTCATGGCAGGGCCTCGAGGATCAGCTTGTTTTCGAGCGTGCCGGTTTCGCCCTGAACCTTCGCCCCGAGCGACAAGCGCCAGCCGCCTTCCATGACCAATTTGGTCTTGAAGCTGTAGGCTCCCGCTTCCGGAGACGGCAGCATTTCGATCGGAGAGGCCATCGCGGCCATCCCCTCCGGCTCCATGTCGATGCGCTTGGCGAAGATGACGGCATCCGGCACCGGTTTTCCGGATCGCTTGTCGATCAGCTTGACGGTGATGACGACGCCGTCGCCTTGCTTGAACTCGCTCTGGGTGAGCTGGAATTCATAGTCCTTGATATCCGCCAGAGCCGGTAGTGCGACGGCGGTGAGCGGAAGCGCGGCCACGAGGGCGCGCAGCGTACGGGTGATAATCATTGTCGAATCCTGAGACGGTGAGGCTGCCGCGCCCGCGGGGACAGCTCAAAGCGTGGCGCTAGCCACGGCCCACCGATCGCGCGGTATGACCGCGCGATCGCAGCCGGCACATCAGTGCCGGCGATGTCTCAGCTTCGTGGTGGTCGGGCGGGAGGCTCGCCCGGTCGCGAAATACGCAGCGCCTCATTACCCACACGTCCGAGCGTCACGACAACAGGTTGAGCAAGCGTCGCGAAAACCGTTGGTTCACTCGCAAAGCACTTGGCCAGACAGAAGCTCGCGGCAGGGCAATTGGTCGTGCAATCGGGTTGTTTGTCCTTCGGATTGGGGCAGCACGGCATGTCAGGCGACATCGCTGTCATCGCCTCACGTTCCATGCGGACATAACCAGCCCGCGCCGGTGAGACCAGGGCAGCCAACATCGTGGCTGTAACGAACAGCCCCAGGATCAGCACATGCGTGAGAAGTCGAAACTTCATAGTACCCGTTCTGACATACCTACAGGGATCGCAAAAGGGCGAGAACTGCGGCTGTTTGATCGGGAGCAACCAAAATCGCTGCTTCGTGATCTCAAGCTTGGTGCCTCAGCATGCGGCGCAAGATGTCGTCGCGCCGGTAGAAGTGATGCCACAGCGCCCCGGCGACATGGATCAACGCGAGCACTAACAGCGCCCAGCTGAGCCATCGATGCAAGGGCGCGGCACGGAAGCTGAGATACATCGCAACCGTCCCCGTGAACGGCAACAGGAGCAGGAGGCCATACAGACAGACGTGAACGGCCGTAGCGGCCCATCGTTCGCGTGGAGACAAGTCTTCAAGCGAGGGGCGGCCATAGACATAGCGCAGTGCGATCTGAATCAGCGCGAGCCCCATGATCAGCCAACCCATCCAGGCGTGGACCTGATGCAGAAACAGATCAAAGGGGGCGGGCTTCGTGAAGCCATGCGCCATATGGGTGCGCTGGATCGCCCAGGAAGTCGGAACCTGGGCGATGCACAGGAGCGGCACAAGCCAATGGATCCAGCGCTGGTAGACGCCGAAAGACCTCCCCGAACTCACCTTGGGATTAAGGATGCTTTTCAACAAGCTCACGATGCAGACCCGTTCATTTGAATGGCATCGCCCCTATTGGAGAGACGCCGTTCTCAGGCGCAGCGCATTGGCGATCACGCTGACCGAAGACAGAGCCATCGCCGCTGCCGCGATGATCGGAGACAGCAGCAATCCGAAGAGCGGATAGAGCACGCCGGCCGCGACGGGTACGCCCGCCGCATTGTAGATGAAGGCGAAGAACAGGTTCTGCCGGATATTGCTCATTGTGGCCCGGCTGAGCTGAAGGGCGCGCACGATCCCCTCCAGATCGCCCTTGAGCAGGGTCACGCCCGCGCTTTCGATCGCGACGTCGGTGCCCGTGCCCATGGCGATGCCGACATCCGCCGCCGCCAGCGCAGGCGCGTCGTTAACGCCGTCGCCGGCCATCGCGACCACCCTGCCATGCGCGCGCAGCTTTCTGACGACCGCGCTCTTGTCCTCCGGCAGAACCTCGGCCTCGACCTCGTCGATACCAAGCCGGCGCGCCACCGCCTGGGCCGTCGTCCGGTTGTCGCCCGTCAGCATCACCACCCGGATGCCGGCGCCCTTAAGCGACTCGATCGCCTTCGGCGTGGTCTGCTTGACCGGGTCGGCGATCACCAGCAACCCGGCGACGCGACCATCGACCGCGACGAAGATCACGGTGCCGCCGTCGGCACGCAGCGCTTCCGCCTCTGCGGCCTGGGCGGCGGTGTCGATGCCGGCTTCGGTCATGATCCGGTGGCTGCCGATCACCAGCGCGCGGCCCTCGACCGTTCCGGTCACCCCCTTGCCGACCGGGCTGTCGAAATCCTGGGCCTCGGCCAGGGCGAGGCCACGCTCCTTCGCCGCGTCGACGATCGCGGCGGCGAGCGGATGCTCGCTCGCCCGCTCCAGCGAAGCAGCAAGCCGCAGCAGGTCGCTCTCGGTGATTGTGCCGACCGGCTTCAGCTCGGTCAGCCGCGGCTTGCCTTCGGTCAGCGTGCCGGTCTTGTCGACGACGAGGGTATCGATCTTCTCGAAGCGCTCCAGCGCCTCGGCATTCTTGATCAGCACGCCGAGATGCGCACCGCGCCCGACCCCGACCATGATCGACATCGGTGTCGCCAGGCCGAGCGCGCAGGGGCAGGCGATGATCAGCACGGCGACGGCGGCGACGAGCCCATGCGCGAAGCGCGGCTCCGGCCCGAACGCAATCCAGGCGGCGAAAGCGATGATGGCGATGACGATAACCAACGGAACGAACCATCCGGACACCTGGTCGGCCAGACGCTGGATCGGCGCCCGCGAGCGCTGGGCCTCCGCCACCATCGAGACGATGCGGGCCAGCATGGTGTCGCTGCCGACCTTGCCCGCGCGCATGATGAAGCCGCCGGTGGTGTTGAGCGTGCCGCCGATCACGGCCGCGCCGACCTCCTTGGTGACCGGCATCGATTCGCCGGTGACCATGGATTCGTCGATCGAACTGCGGCCTTCGATCAGTTCGCCATCGACCGGGACGGTCTCGCCAGGACGAACCCGCAGGCGATCCCCGACATGGACCGCGTCGAGATTGATATCCTCGTCCTCGCCATCGTCGCGCACCCGGCGGGCCGTCTTCGGGACGAGGTCGAGCAAGGCCCGGATCGCGCCGCCGGTCTGTTCGCGAGCCCGCAATTCGAGGACCTGGCCAAGCAGGACGAGGACGGTGATCACGGCCGCCGCTTCGAAATAGACTGCGACCGCACCTTCCGCGGAGCGAAGCGTTTCCGGGAACAGGTTCGGGGCGACGGTGCCGACGACGCTATAGGCCCAGGCGACGCCGGTGCCCATCGCGATCAGCGTGAACATGTTCAAGCTGCGATTGACGAGCGAGGCCCAGGCCCGCTGAAAGAACGGCCAGCCGGCCCAGAGTACGACGGGTGTCGCCAAAATCAGCTGCAGCCAATTCGAGCTCTGCTGGCTGAGGAGCATGTGCAGGTCGACGAGATGCCCGCCCATCTCCAGCAGGAAGACCGGCACCGCGAGCACGAGGCCCACCCACAACCGGCGCGTCATGTCGACGAGCTCGGCGCTGGGGCCCTCCTGAAGCGTCGCGATCTCCGGTTCGAGCGCCATGCCACAGATCGGGCAATTGCCCGGGCCTGGTTGGCGAATCTGAGGATGCATGGGGCAGGTGTAAATTGTGCCCTCGGGTGCCGGCTTTGAGGCAGGCTTCTCAGCCTTCTCCCTGACATAGGCGGCCGGATCGGCCTCGAACTTGTTCTGACAGCGGGCGGAGCAGAAGAAATAGGTCTGCCCCGCATGCGCGGCGCGATGCTTTGCCGTGGCGGGATCGACGGTCATTCCGCAGACCGGGTCCTTCACACTCTCCGCTGCGCCATGAGAATGGCCGTGGTGGTGATGTGAATGGTCATCGTGCCGATGACCGCCGTGATGCTGATGATCTGCCATGGCTCGCCGCTCTGCGCTCCTGCCCCTTTGCCTTGCCAATGCACGAGCGGCCGGCGGGTTCGCGCCGGCCGCTCACGATCAGCCGATGCGATCCGCGCCGGGCGTGTATCCAGCACCCGCCACGATCGACCTTATGGCGGAGAAGTCGGCCGCGCCGACGACGCTGACGAGTTTCGAAGCCGGGTCGGCGGTGACCGCGGTTCCGGGCAATTGGTCCTCGATCGCCTGCTTGATCGTACCGGCGCAATGGCCGCAGGTCATGTCCTCGACGCGAAAGCTGATCGCGTCCTCAGGCGCAGTGGTCGCCTTGGCGGCGTTATCCGAATGTTGCTGGCAGGAGCACATAGCTGCGATGTCCCAAAAAATTGACGATTACAGCAACCTACGCCTTCCCATTATGGGAAGGTCAAGGGCATGTTGAATGCGCGTTCTAGTGCTTCCCGAGAGCGCAAAATGCGGAGCTGAGTCTGATCTTTCATGGGCGCGGGAACGCGGTCGGGGTTGGTCAGCGCGGGCATCTTGTCCCAGGGGACAATAGCTGCGCGAGCGCGGCAGATGTTAGATTGCTTCAGAAAGCTCGGCAGTTCCAGCATCGGAGGGCTTATGGGCCAAGCCATTCATCCAGCAGCCGCTTCGACTCACTTGCCGGCATTCCTCACCGGCCCCGGTGAAACGGACTGGCTCCTGGTTGCGATGGGCATTCTTTTGGTCATCGTCGTCTTGGCAATTGGTATTCTGTATTTGCACCTGCACGTCCTGCCGGATCGGATTGCTCATAATAAAGTGCAGTTGCAGATCGTTTGTGTGCTGGGATTGCTGGCCATGTTCACGCACATGCACATTTTCTGGATCGCGGGCCTTCTTCTTGCTTTCGTCGACATTCCCGATTTCATCACTCCACTCAAACGTATCGTAGCGGCAACGGAAACGATCGCAGGCGCGAAACATCGACCACAATGAGTAGATCAAAGTGCCTTGCAGGGCGCGACTGGCACGATCGCACCTTCGGGGGCGCTCGCTTTTCCGATTTCAGGAAGATCAAGAATTTTCGCTTGCTGTCCATCGGTCCTGCGTCCCGTTTCTCCCTCAGTGCAGGATCTGGCTGAGGAACAGCTTGGTGCGCTCGTGCTGCGGGTTCTTGAAGAACGCGTTGGGGGTGTTCATCTCGACGATCTGGCCGGCATCCATGAAGATGACGCGGTCGGCGACCTGGCGGGCGAAGCCCATCTCGTGGGTGACGCAGAGCATGGTCATGCCCTCCTCGGCCAGCGAGACCATGGTGTCGAGCACCTCCTTGACCATTTCGGGGTCGAGCGCCGAGGTCGGCTCGTCGAACAGCATGATCTTCGGGCTCATGCACAGCGAGCGCGCGATCGCCACGCGCTGCTGCTGGCCGCCCGAGAGCTGGCCCGGATATTTATGAGCCTGCTCGGGGATCTTGACGCGCTTGAGATAGTGCATGCCGATCTCCTCGGCGTCCTTCTTGGGCATCTTGCGCACCCAGATCGGCGCCAGCGTCAGGTTCTCGAGGATCGTCAGGTGCGGGAACAGGTTGAAGTGCTGGAAGACCATGCCGACGTCGCGGCGGATCTCATCGATCTTCTTGAGATCGTTGGTCAGCTCCGTTCCGTCGACGACGATCTGGCCCTTCTGGTGCTCCTCCAGCCGATTGATGCAGCGGATCATCGTCGACTTGCCCGAGCCGGACGGCCCGCAGATCACGAGCTTCTCGCCGCGGCCGACCTTCAGGTTGATGTCGCGCAGCACATGGAACTCGCCGTACCACTTGTTCACGCCGATCATCTCGACGGCCGTCGCGGTGTTCAGCGAGGTCTGTTTCAGCGCCGCGGGGCGGGAGCCGGTCGTCTTGGTTTCTGCCATTACCATGGTCATGGAGGCGTCTCCTAGCGAGCAGCGGGGCCGCGCCGCTCCAGGAAATCGGCGAAGCGGGCGAATGAGAAGGACAGGGCGAAGAAGATCGCGCTGATGAAGAGAAAGGTTTCGGCCGCCGGCGACGGCCAGGCCGGATCGGCCAGCGCCGCCTTGCCGGAGCTGATCAGGTCGAACAGCCCGACCACGAGCACGAGACTGGTGTTCTTGATCATCACGATGATCGTGTTGGCCAAAGCCGGGATCACCACCCTGATCGCCTGCGGCAGGATGACCAGATATTGCGTACGCCAGAACGGCAGACCAAGCGCGGCCGCGGCCTCGTACTGGCCTTTGGGGACCGCCTGCAGCCCTCCGCGAACGACTTCGGCAAGATAGGCAGCCGCGAAGATCGTCAAGGCGACGAGGGCGCGCACGAACTTGTCGGGCAGCAGCGCTTCCGGCAGGAACAGCGGGAGCATGATCGAGGCGACGAAGAGGATCGAGAGTAGCGGCAGGCCACGGACGGACTCGATGGTGACGACCGCGGCGATCCGGACAGCCGGCATCGTCGAGCGGCGGCCCAGCGCGAGCAGGATCCCGACCGGAAAGGCGATGCCGATCGCGACGACGGTGAGGATCAGCGTCACCGGCAGGCCGCCCCAGGCCGAGGTCGGGACTTCTTCGAGGCCGAGGCCGCCGCCCATGAGCCAGACGATCAGCGCGAGCGCGGCAACCCAGAAGCCGAGCAGGCGTGGCGTCCAGCTCGCCGGCCGGACCGACCAGCCGAGCAGGGCCAGGATCATGAGGCAGACCAGAGCGGGCCTCCAGCGCTCCTCGACCGGGTAGATGCCGAACAGCAGCTGGCCCGATTTGGCATAGATGAAGCTCCAGCAGGCGCCGGACGCGGCGCGGCAGGCGGCCGGGTCCGGATTGAGGAGGACGGAGTCGAGCACCAGCCAGCGCAGCATCGGCGGCAGGGCAACAGTGAGCATGGCGCCGAAAGCCAGTGTCAGGGCGACATTGAGCGGCGAGCCGAACAGCAGCCCGGCGGTTCGGCGCAGCGAGGCCAGGAGCGGCGCGGACCAGGGCTGCGCCGGCACGGGAGCCTCGGAGAGAGGGAGCGAAATCGTCTTCACGGGATCAGCGTTCCACGATGGCGATGCGGCGGTTGTACCAATTGGCCGCGCTCGACAGGGTCAGGTTCAGGGCGAGATAGACGCCCAGGATGATGAAAACGCCTTCGATCGAATGGCTGGACTTGCTGATGATGGTGTTCATCACCGCAAGGAAATCCGGATAGCCGACGGCGATCGCCAGCGTCGAATTCTTGACGACGTTGATGTACTGGCTGTTGAGCGGCGGCACGATCACCCGCAGCATTTGCGGGATCACGATCAGCCGCAGGATCTGGGTGCGGGACAGGCCGACCGAGCGACCGGCATCCCATTGCCCGGGACCGACGGAGAGGACGCCGCCTCGCACGATCTCGGCGATGAAGCCGGTGGTATAAAGGGTAAGCCCGATCAGGATCGTGCTGAGTTCCGGTGTCAGCTCCAGCCCGCCCTGGAAATTCGAGCCCGCGAAGACCGGCCAATCCGTCGAGACACTGGCATCGGCGAACCAAAGGCCGAGCAAAAGCACGGCAACTGCGGCCCAGCTCAGGGTGGGCCGGAATCTGTGCAGCGAACTTGCAACCCGAGCAGCGAAGAAGATCAGCCCGGCAACGAGGATCAAGGTCACACCTACGGTCGCCATGCTAATGTGCACGCTCGGAACCATGACGCCGCGCATCGAGGCGAAGACGCCGGGGACCGGATTGAGCGCCTCAGTGGCCGGCGGGAGGATCTTCCACCACAGCGAATAGAGGAAGATCAGCAGGACGATCGGCGGCGAGTTGCGGGCGATCTCGACCCAGACGCGGCACGTGCCGGCAGCGAGCGGATTGCTGCTCAGCCGGGTGACGCCGACAATCAGGCCCAGCACCGACGAGAAGACGATGACGAGCGCGGAGATGAAGATCGTGTTCGCCACGCCGACGACGATGGCCCAGTAATACGGATCGCGCGACTTGTAGGAGAGGATCGCCTCGGAGATCACGATCCGGGACGGCGTCGTCAGGAAGTCGAACCCGATCGGGATGCCGCGCATCTGCAGGTTCGTGAATGTGGTAGTGACGAGCAGCGTCGCCGCGCCAATGACGGCGGCCACCAGTACGCATTGAATGACGACCGATCTCGTCCTGGCATCGCTCAACATGCCGATCTCCCCATTTTTATCCGTCATTGAAGAGGGGAGCGTTCGCCACGCTCCCCTCGGTAGTCGCCTAGTCCCAGGGGTAGGGATAGTTCAGGCCGCCATCCTTCCAGAGCGCATTCAGCCCGCGGTCGACCTTGAGGGGGCTGCGTTTTCCGAGATTGTTGTCCCAAATCTCGGCATAGTTCCCCATTTGCTTGACCACGTTGTAGACCCATTTGTCGTCAAGCCCGAGCGGCTTGCCGAAGCCCGGCTCCTGACCGAGCACCCGCTTGATCTCGCTCGATCCGGACTTCAGCTTCTCGTCGATGTTCTTGGCGGTGATGCCGTGAAGCTCGGCCCAGAGCAGAGCATTGACCGTCCAGCGCGTGATGTCGAAGAGCTGATCGTCTCCACGCGCCACCGCGACGCCGTTCGGCTCGGCCGCATGGCCCACCTTGATGATGTCGAAATCGTCCGGATTCTTCGCCACCGAGGCGCGCTGGCCGGCAGCAGCCGTGCCGTCGGTCACATAGGTGTCGCAGCGGCCGCCGAAGAACGCGTCGCGCGCCTGGATCGTCGAGTCGAAATAGACCTTCTTCATCGTGATCCCGTGCTCTTCCTCGGTCTCCTCGATCGCCTTCTCGGTCAGGCTGCCGCCGCCCTGCAGGCATACCGTCTTGCCCGCGAGCTGCTTGGGATCGGTGATCTTGTCGGCCTTGCGCACGAGCAGGCCGTCGGTGTCGTAGAGCGTGATCCAGACAAAGCGGACCACCGTGTCGCGCGAGAGAGTGATGGTGGAGGTTCGTGAAAGCACATCGATTTCGCCGGTCTGCAGCGCCGGGAACCGCTGACCGGCATTGAGCGGGACGAAACGGATCTTGTCCTTGTCGCCGAGGATGGCAGCCGCGAAGGTCCGGCAGATGTCGGAATCGAAGCCGCGATAATAGCCGTTCTCGTCGGGCCGGGAGAGGCCGGGCACGCCCTGGCTCGCACCACAGCTGACATAGCCGCGCTGCTTGATCTTGTTCACGACGCTCTGCGCGCTCGCGTCGCCGACACTCACCGTTAGGCCGGCGGCGGCAAGCGCCGTTCCGAGCAGCATTTTCAATCTTGTCATGGTTATCTCCGTTCCCCTGTTTTGTGAGTTTGGTTCTGTTATTCCGCAGCCGTACGGCCCACCGCCTTCGACGCCGCCGCGAATTCGGCAAATGGGACGAAGGCCTGCTCCAGATCGCCGATCAGGTCGTCGAGTGCTTCCAAGCCAATCGACAATCGCCAGACCGGCCCTGATGGTAGCCATTCGAGGCTAGTCCGACCTTTCCGCGGATCATTGACGGCGATCAGGGAATGAACGCCGCCCCAGCTCGCCCCGAGTCTGAACAGGCGCATCCGCCGTAGGACCTCGTTCTGCAAGGGCGCGAGCTCGGGCCGGAGCACGACCGAGAACACCGCAGCCGCTCCCGAAAAATCCCGCTCCCACACCGCATGGCCGGGATGGTCCGGCATGGCCGGATGCAGAATCCGAACGATCTCAGGGCGCCGTGACAGCCAGCCCAGGATCTCGGCCGCGGTCGCGGCGGCATGGCGCATGCGGACCGGCATAGTCATCAAGCCGCGCTCGCACAAAGCGCAATCCTCCGGCGAGACGCCATAGCCGAGGAAGCGCGCGGTATCCTTCAGACGCCGGAACAGGCCTTCATCCCGCACGGCGAGCGAACCCATCAGCAGATCGCCATGCCCCCCGGCATGCTTCGACAGTGCCTGCATGCTGATATCGACGCCATGGGCCAGCGGCTTGAACAGGAGGTGGGAGGCCCAGGTATTGTCGGCGGCGACCAGCGCCCCGACCTTGTGGGCCGCCGCGACGATCGCCGGCACGTCCTGGACCTCGAAGGTCGCCGACCCCGGCGATTCAACCCACACCAGCCGTGTCCGCTCGTCGAGAAGCTCCGCGATCCCGGCATCGAGCCGCGGATCGTAGGACTGCGCCGCAATGCCGAGCGGCCCCAGGAGGCGCAGGATCATGTCCCGCGCCGGACCATAGAGCGTCTCGGGCATCAGGATGCGATCGCCGCTGCGGCACACCGCCATCGTCGCCAGCGTCAGCGCCGCCATGCCGGACGGCACGACGATCGCCCGCGATGCCCCTTCGAGCTGGGCGATATGGTCCTCGAGGAGCCGGCTCGTCGGCGTCCCGTATAGCCCATAGCTGAAGCCGTCATAAACGCGCTCGGCCCGCTTTTCGAATGCTTCAAGATCGTCGAAAACGATCGTCGAAGCGCGTTCAACCGACATTGCCACCGCTTGAAATGGCTGCCGCGAACGCTCGGGCGGATGGATATGGGAGGTGTCGTCGGATTTCTTCATGGGTTGACGCTAGCTCGCGCTGACATTGCCATCTATGGCCATATCGATAGAGTCGATCCATTCTTGATATGGCCGAACTGTGAACCTGCGCGACATCGACGTATTTCATGCGATCATGATCAGCGGTGGCGCTGGAGCGGCGGCTGCCTTGCTCAACACGTCGCAGCCGGCCATCAGCCGTTCGCTTGCGAAGCTGGAGTCCGAGCTCGGGTTCAGTCTGTTTGATCGGATCCGTGGCCGCCTGGTTCCGACCCGCGAAGCGCTGCTCTTCCACGCCGAGGTGAAGGCCAATCTGGTCGGTCTTGATCGGCTCAAACTACGGGCTGCTCAGATCAAAGAGGTGGGCGCCGGGACTATTCGGGTTGCCAGCCTGTCCGCTCTTGGACATGGCCTGGTTCCGCGGGCGATCACGGCGTTCTCGCGCAAGCACCCGCAGGTGCGGATCAGCTATCAGGTCCGCACTTCGAACGTCGTTCGCGACCTGGTCGCTTCTGGCAGCTTCGACATCGGCTTGGCAGCCGACGAGATCGATACCGATGGTGTCCTGCACAGCGTGTTCACCACGCCTCGCGCGGTCTGCGTGATGCCCCAGGGACATCCCCTGGCAAGCCGAGACGTCATTGTACCGGCGGACCTGAGCGACGAGGGCTTCCTGGCGCTCGCGCCGGAGGACACCGTGCGGCTCGCCATGGACAGGATCTTTGCGGAACACGGCGTCCAGCCCCGCATCCTGGTCGAGACGCCCTATGGCGTGACCATCGCCATTCTGGCGTCGCAGGGCCTCGGCATAGGTCTGGTCAATCCGTTCATCATCGCAGACAAGATGATCCAGGGCATTGTCGTCCGGCCTTTCGAGCCGGCTGTGCATTTCAGAGCGCTCCTGCTCAAGCCGCCCGGCAGCGCGAACTCTCGCCTCGTCTCGGAGTTCGTTGCCGAGCTCTATGCGGTCCGCAACGCCTTTGCCGTTCCGGGGGAAAGCGTGAGTTAGTCATTCGTCGCGCGCAAGGCCCGCGATCAATCCGACTAGCCAGATCATTAAAAAAAGGGGGGCAGATATTGGGATCTGCCCCCTCAAGTCTGGTCTCTTTTGGAGGTTGAGAACCAAGCTCGGCTTCAACCGAACGAGATACTATCATACTACTCGATGATATCTGTGAAAAAACTCACAAATATGAAATTTCCTGTCATTGCCATTCGATGCCGCCGAGAGCTTTGCTGATTTCGGCGCGCAAATACGCTTCGTCGGTGATAACGATGAACCCGCGCGAGCTGTCGATCACGCGTTGCTTGGCCAGCTGGCTCAAATGCCTCGTGACGGTCTCTCGCTGTGACGCGATCCTGCGCGCCACTTCAGCATGTGTCGGCATTGGCGAAATGCGCAGCTGCCCCCGCTCGTCCCGAACGCCGTGACGGATCAGGTCTGCATAAAGGCGCGTCTTCATCGGCAGTAATTTGCTCTCGATGTAGAGCTGCTTCATCAGGCGTAAGCGGCTGCAAAGCGTTTTTGCCACCAGCTCGGCGAATTCCGGCTGATTGCGCAGTGCTTCCAGGAATTGTCCCCTGTTCAGGACAAGGGCGACAGTGTCTTCCACGGCTTGGAAATAGGTCGCAGGCTCGTCGCTACCAAAGGCCGACAAGTCACCAACGAAATCTCCAGCTCCCAGTTCAAGGAATGAAACATCGTGCCCTTGGGGGCCCAGGAAGAATGTGACCACCTTACCTGTCTCGATCAGATAGATGTGGTCCGTCTTGTCGTCCGGCTGTTTGATGAAAGACCCTTTGGCGAACTGTCGCCTTGGAAACCGACCGCTCGCGAGTAAGCCCGGAATTGGAATAGCCATCCCCGATTGAGTCACTGTCAACATGGCCGCCGCCCGAATTGCTGCGGCGAAAGTCGAAACGACGGGCGCGGCGCGACCGATTGCGTCGTGGCGCATGTCTCTTCGCGCAACATCGGATGAAATAGTTCTGCCCTCTCTGTGCATCGTGGAGCCGGGGATGCGGCCGCATGCACCATCGCGAATTTGTCTACCGAGTGCATTCGACCAACCGTGCGGATGCGTCGCCGCCATAGGCAGTGGTCGCATGCCGACGTTCGCGGAAATGGGACGCTTTCAGCAAGCTTGGGTACGAAGAAAGATAGCCGGCAATGTCACCTGCACGGCTTTGTTGGAGGTGTTCTCGCGTATCCAACCTGATGGCGCTTGCGGGAAACCGAAAGGAACCTTCCTGCTTCGGTGCCAAGTCGCCGGCTGTCCTTACTCTTATTTCTTGTCCTGGGGACAGGAGTGCAAAAAACCGCCTCGGGGCCCGGGCAATTACCATGGGGCTCCTTTCGGTTGACGAATTACTGGTCTCGCAGAAATGCGTCATCGCCATTCAGTCGCCCCGCCTAGAACGCGCGACGGTAAGATAAGGCTGCGGCGATTCAAGTTACAAATTGTAACAGGTGAAAATCTTCACACTATACATTGTGAAAATTTTCACATGTGCTCAAATTACAACGCATGAAGACTCAAATGCATCATGTGAATATTTTCACCGTCGGGCATCGTCTTGAAGAATACCAATACCATCCGGTTGAATCAAAAGACTCAGCCAGGCAAAGACCAATTCAATTGGAGGTATTGATGAAGAGCTTCGTTTCAGCATTTGGCATGGCCACCGCGGCCTTTGCAGTGGCCACCAGCGCCAGCGCTGCCGACCTGCCGTCGCGCAAGAGCGCTCCGGTCGAATACGTGCGTGTCTGCACGGCGTACGGCGCCGGCTTTTTCTATATCCCCGGTACGGATACCTGCCTGCGGATGAGCGGCCGCGTCAGGGCCGAATACATGTATGACCAGCCCTATAGCCGCAACGTCGATTCGTCCGGCTTCCGGGCTCGTGGCCGTCTGAATATCGATGCGCGTACCGCCACTTCCTATGGAACCTTGCGCACGTTCATCCGCTACGACATCAACCGCGACAGCGGCCCGTACCGGGGTCCGTACACGAACTTCCAGACGGTCAGCGCCTCGAATACGACCTTCCTCGACAAGGCCTTCATCCAGTTCGGCCCCATCACGGCTGGCCGCGCTCAGTCGTTCTTCGATTTCTACGCCAACGATCTGAACTGGGGTCTGTTGCGCGGCCCGGACTCGTCCACGCAGCTGTTCGCCTATACCGCAACCTTCGGCAGCGGCTTCAGCGCCACGCTTTCGGCGGAGGACGGTGCCGAGCGCCGCTTCAACACCTTCGACAACGTCCCCTTCGGTCCGACGGTTTCGACCGGCGGCAACCGCATGCCCGATATCGTCGCCAACTTCAACATCACGCAGGGCTGGGGCTCTGCCCAGCTGTCGGGCGCGGTTCACCAGATCACCACCGCCAGCGGCAACACTGGCATCAAGCTCGATACCGAGTATGGGTTCGCCGGTCTCGCGGGCCTGAAGCTCAATCTGCCGATGCTCGCTCAAGGCGATGTCTTCTGGCTGCAAGGCGTCTATGCTGAAGGCGCTTCCAGCTATCTCGGCGCCGGTACCTACGGCAGCTTCACCAACAACAACCCCGTTCAGATCGGCGGCGTTCTCGTCAACGCTTTCGATGCGGTCGCGGTCCCGAACAGCGCCACGACGGCTACTCTCAAGAAGACGCGCGGCTATGCTCTGACGGCAGCGCTCCTACACTACTGGACCCCGAGCGTCCGTCAGACCCTGTTCGGTTCGTATCTGAACGTCGAGAATGCCTCGACCACGAACGTCACCGACTTCAAGGAATATCGGGTCGGTTCCAACCTGATCTGGTCGCCGGTCAGCGGCCTCGATATCGGCGTCGAGGTTCTCTACACGAAGCTCGATCCGAAGGGGCGCGTCGCGGACATCAACCGTGGCGGCGCCTTCACTCTCGCTTCAAGCGACGCTGTGTCGGCTCGCCTGCGCGTTCAGCGCGACTTCTAATGCACGACGGGTCCTCGGCTTCGGTCGAGGACCCTCTTGCATTGCGATGAGTCATTCAAGGCCAGCGAACAGCGCTCGTAACCCACCTTCTAGTGCAAACCGTCTCGTTGAGGGTTTGAAAATGAATAGCGAACAATGCCGCGTTGCGCGTGCGATGATGGGCTGGAGCATCAAACAGCTCAGCCGCAAGGTTCGTGTCGCTCAAAGAACAATCAGCGACTTTGAAACCGAAGGGCGCGTGCGACCGGAAACCCGAATTCGGATTCGTTCGATCTTTGTCACAAACGGAATCGAATTTATCCAGGATGACGCCGGCGTCGGTTTGAAGCGCCTGTTTAATCTCGACGAATATATCTGCCGGTTCGGCGAAGAAACTTCGCATCCCCGCTTCGCCGAACCGGAAACACCGGGCATCGAAGCTACCGGCTGAGGACGCTGTTCTCCCGCTGTAGGCATCGCCTGGAATGCGTCCCCGGGGGCTACTTGTCCCTTTCGTTGACCGGCCTCGTGCGATCGGCTCCCATTATGATGCGTGGTTTCGGGCAGACCGGACGCCGGCAATGCCAGGTCGTGGCTCACGGCCTGACTGTGAAGCCCATCACTTTCCAGCACAACTCAGGAGGCGCATCCTGCTTTCCAGGCCGCCTCCCGGCCTTGGTCGGACGCTGGTGACTTGCGCCCCCTCACGCCGCCATCATTGATGGAGTGTCCCATGGACTCGATCTCGCGCCGCCGATTTCTCGCTGCCATGTCGGCCACCGTCGCCTCATGCGTCGCGACAGCCGTAAACGCCGCAACGCATTTCCCGGGCACTTGGTCGCCCTCTTATTCCGTCGACGTCGAGCGGCTACGCTTATTGGGACAAGGACCAATGGCCGACTGGCTCCGCGCGTCGATGACTGACGAGCTCCGCACCGTTTTCCCCGCGAATATTGCGCCCAGGAGGCTGATTGTCCGCCTGACCAGCCTGACGCTGTCGTCTTACGTTGGGCGCGGATCGAGAGGCGGTCACGGAAGTGGCGGTGGAGGAGATACCGACTATCTGGAAGGCGAGGCTCTGATCATAGGCGCGCGGGGCGAGATCATCAGCCGCTATCCGCAACTTCTCGCCTTGCCATCGAGCTCTGGTGGAGCATGGTACCAGCCCGACAGCGAGCGCGCGCGCATCGCGAATCTGGCGCGCAGCTACGTCTACTGGCTCAGCCGCAACATCCCCAGAAGCTGACATGAAACCCGTCACCGGTCGGGAGTGCGGCTGTAACCAATTGTAACAGACGAATCCTAAATATCCTGTCAGAATCGCCGTCAGTACCAGATCGTTCTTCCTGCTTGGCATCTGGTTGACCGAGCGAAACATTAGAATCTGCTCGCACAAGCGGGCGATGATTGGTGCGTCCATGACGGACGAACTATCGGCAGAACCGGAGAGCGCCTCGACGCGGCGCGACTTTCTTTATTTGACCACCGGCTTCGCTGGCGTCACAGGAATGGCGGCTGCGATGTGGCCGCTGGTCGCCAGCTTTCAGCCGACCGCTGACACCGTTGCGTTGGCAAGCGCTGAATTTGATCTCGCTCCGATCGAGCCCGGCCAGCGCATTACTGTGCTGTGGCGCGGACGGCCCGTATTCATCGTCCGAAGGACGGCCGGGCAGATCGCTGGCGACCAGACCGTTGACATGTCAGCCCTGTTGGATCCCGAGCCCGCCACGGCGCGATCGCTGAAGCCAGAATGGCTTGTCGTCGTTGGGGTATGCACCCACCTGGGATGCATACCGCTCGGACAGAAGACCGGTGATCCGCGCGGCGACTATGGTGGCTGGTTCTGCCCCTGCCATGGTTCGGTTTACGATGCCCTTGGCCGCGTGCGGCGAGGACCGGCACCAAAAAACCTTGTCGTGCCCCCGTATTCCTTTCTCACGCCAGAGCGAATTCGGATCGGTTAGCGATCGCTACAACCCCAAGCGGCACTCAGCTCGCCATCTGCTCGCGACGGCGCGAGGTATCCGGAGCGTCGATCGCCACCGGAACGGTACGAACCTGGCCCATGGCTCTGGTGACCTCACTGAAGCGTGCTTTCGCATCCGACCAATTCTGCATGAAATCAAACAGCTCCCGCAGCGCCGGCGAAATCTCCCGGTAAGCGGCGAGCGCGGCAACGAGCGCCCCGAGCGACAACTGCCCCCTCACGACCAAGTAGCCGCCAATCGTGAAGAAGAAGAAAGGCGTTAGGTTGGACGTGTAATTGTACAGGCCCTTGATCCTGCCTTTCAGATCGTTGATCTCGACCCGAATTGTTTCCAGGCTCGCGGTCATTCGCATTTGATGGCGCAGAACTGACAGGTCAGCCCGGCGGCCTGCCGCCTGTGAGCCAAGGGCGCTGGAAACTGAGCCATCGGACACCATAAGTCCGCCGAGCTTTCGGGTCGAACGAACCCTGTCGCGCACCTTCGCATTGAGCCGCTTCTGCAAGCCAGGCAAGAGCGTGAGTTGCAGCGGCAGCATCAACAGCGCAGCCAGAGCCAATGCCGGATTCTGCATCAGCAGGAACAGGATGCTGGTCAGCAGGGCACCACCTTGGATAACGGGAACAACGGCAAGGCTCCCGCCGAAATACCCGATTGGTTCGACTTCCTGTACCACAACCGCGGAAAGATGCGCGCGTTGTTCCGCCGTCGCGCCCGCGCGCGCACGGCGCAAAACGCCAAGCCTAAGCCTGCGGACCAGGCGCTCACTTACACGACCACGAATGCGCATGGCGGTGTATTTGATCAGGCCGTTCAACGACAGTGTGCCAAGATATCCCGCGCACAGGGCAAACAGGAGCGTGATGCGATCCAGCGGCAGGCCAAACAGCGCCATGTCGACGTGGCCGCTATCGCCGGTGTCGGAAAGAGCGTGATTGATAATGTGCTTGGGGATTTCGAGCAGAAGCCACGCCGTCGGAAGCGTCAAAATTGAGATAATGACGAGCTTCACCTGCGGTCTTGCAGTCGCACGGATGATGTAGGTCTCAAGCGAACGCTCGCGCTCTCGGGCGACTGGTTGCTCTGGAACGCGCGACGTCGCGGCCACAAACCGAGTGCGCCGGCGGCGCTTCGCGTTGAAGCGCCGATAGGTGAACCGCAAGGCAATCCAGAATGTCCATGCCGGCGCAACGACAAACAACAGCGCCGCCGCAATATTAATCAGCCAGTGGCCGTGCGGGTACTCAAGGCCCATGATCCGGTGGCCGAGATCATGGATAAACTGAAACGTTGCAGTCACGTCTGTAGAACTCAATCTTCGTGGCGACGACGCCGAGCTTGGTGCCATTCGCTTTGACTGTAGGACAGGATTGCGAGCTTTAACTCGGCGGGGCTCGGAGGGTGCGATAGAGGTCGTTGACACCATCGCTGAAGTCAGAATCGGGATTGCGCGTACAAAAACTCCTCAGGAATTCGGCTTGCTTGAGCAGCGGATAGACGTCCGGCGCTAGGCCTCGTGGACAAAGCTTGACCTGAGACACGCGGATTGATTCAAGGCTTCTTTTTGGAGGAAGCCTTGGGCGAGCGGATCGGTCTGACGGACGAGGAATGGGCGTTGATTGGGCCTTTGCTGC
>NZ_JACXWY010000041.1:0-20684 GCF_014764685.1 Allobosea spartocytisi | reverse complement strand
TCTGTTCAGCAAGCTCAAGAACTGGCGGCGCGTCGCCACACGCTACGACAAGAGCAAGGAATCTTACCTCGGATTCGTCGCCATTGCCGCAGTCAAACTCTGGCTACCCTTTGTCCACGAAGCCTAGTCGGACGTCGCGCGCACAGTGTTGCCGTTGAGCGTGAACAGGACCAGTGAAACTGTCCCGACGACATTTACCCATGAACGGCTTCGCTTCATCGTAGCACCTCTCCGCTTCATGACGATCCGGCAACCGGCTCGATAGGCATCGCAGGCCCGAACAGGCCTCGTCCGGCGGCCATCAACCCTTCCGCCTCCCAGAGCTTGTCCCCGAAACGGCCGATCATCCGGTCATCGACCATGTTCAAAACCGCTCCGATGAAATCCGACGGCGCCGCGCCGGAGACCGTGAAGGCGCGCTCGATCCGCTCCATCTCGGCGCCGCCCCATTTCATCACCAGCAGGATTCCGTCGATGTTCTGCGCGGCCATGCGAAACTCGGGACCGCGTTCGAGGGCCGGCAGGCAGACGACGATCAGGTCGTAGGCTGCCAGCGATGTCTGATCGCAATGCATCCACCAGTTGGCGGCGCCCTCGCCGGTGCCGGGAGGAGGCGTGATGAGAAGATCGGGTCCGTCGCCGCCATTGTTCCAGAGGCTGCCGCCGAGCGGCTGCGGCTGCGTCCCCGAGAATGCCGGCGCGGAGGACATCTCCCTCGCGGACGATCGCGACGTCTCGCTGCCGCCGGCCTCCACGAGCAGAACCTTCCTCTGGCTGCGCGCGGCCATCTGGGCGAGGTGCCGCGCCACGGTCGTCGCGCCATCTCCTGCGATCGAGGAGGCGACGCCGACGGTGCGTGCCTTGGCCGCCTCGATCGCGACCGTCGCCCGCAGAAGCGTTTGCGCCAGCAAGGCTTCAGGCAGGCGATCCTGGCCGGCACGCTGCCGAGCCTGGCTCGAAATCGCGGGCTTGCCGCTTTTGAACAAGGGGATCGCGCCGATGCACTCCAGGCCGAAACGCTGAATCTGCGCGGCACTGCGGATCGTCTTGTCCCGGAAGTCGAGAAACAGCGCCAGCGCCGCCCCGATCACCACTCCGGCCATGACCGTAGCCATGATGATCAGGATCTTCCGCGGTCCGTTGGGCTTGTCCGGAGCGAGCGCCGGCGTCATCACATAGACGCTGGGTCCCAGCCCCTGCAGCCGCTCGCGCAGCAATGGCGAGCGCTCGCCATCCTGCTCCGCGTTGAGACGCGCCTGAAGCATGACCTGGCTGATGCCATTGGCGATGAGCGCGGACTTCTCCGGATCGGAGGTCGTGACGTCGACGAGGATCGTGTGACTGGTTCCGACCCGCTTGACCGCGATGCTCCTGGCGAGGGACTCGATGGCGGTTTCCTGCTTCGCGCGGCTCTCGTCGGAGGTTGCTGGCGACGTGCCGGAAAGCCACCGGGCGAGCCCCTGAAGCACCGTCGCCGCGGGAACGAACTCGGAATCCTCGGTCAGGTCCAGCGCCCCGACGACCTTAGCCAGGGTGCCGCGCGAGCGGATGACCTCGCTCTCGTTCTCGACCTGCGTGAGATCGGCGCGCCCGAGGGAAATGACGAGGTCGGGGCCGGGCTGAACTTCCTTCACATAGACCAGGAGCTGCGTCGACGCCGTATAGCTCGCTGGCCTCAGCACCGTGTAGAGCAGGCCAAGCATCGCCGCGAGACCGACACATGCGGCAATGAGCTTCCAGCGGCGGCGTAGGCTGAGAAGGCCGAATGTTGTGGAGGGCTGGCGCTCGTCAATATAGACCGACATTGGGCTTCCGATCTGTATCCACCGACCATTTGATGTCTTTGCAGGAACTCCGCTCCCTCAAAGACGGCGTTCGCAAGTCACACAACGCGAATACGCGGGCTGTAAGTCACGATAAAACTTCGATATTTTTCACTGCAGCTTTGCAGGAACGAATTCGCACGATTGATTCGTCGCTGTACTGGGCAAAGCCAATTCCAGATGCTCGGCGTCCACAACACGCGCCGCTCTCATCCAGACAAAGGCTCTGTTCCAGACCTCCCAGCTCATCTCCTCCATGATGAGCCCGTAATCCTCCGGGCTGAGCCGCCGCAAAATCAGCTCAGCCACCCTGCGGGCCCGGTCCGCGCCCGGGTCGTTTCGCCTCCCTTCGGCGGGCCCGTTAAGCTCGCGCGGGGGAAGAAACGACGAGGAGAATCCTTCCTGCGCCGGACGCTGCACCGCCTCCATCCTGGTCTTGCGCGTATCCACGACCTGCGAATGCAGCTCGCTGCGGGACACGCGCTCACCATTCTCGAGTCGCTGCAGGATGGTGGTGCGAACCGCCGGCGGGGTCGTCTTGGCGAGATAGACACGAAGCGTCGATGGAACCATCAGCGCGACGAGCTTCGCATTCGCATCGGAATCGGCGCCGCGCGCCAGCTTCATCAGGTCCTGCGCGGTCCTGATCTTGAACTCGCACGCCTTTTCGACCCATTTGACGAAGACCCCGTGGGGCAGCCGCTCCTTGACGCGAAGGAGCTCGCGGCCGATTTCCACAGCATGTTCGGTCGCAGCCCGACGCAGGACCTTGATCCTTTGAGCGGCATCCTGCAATTCTGTCGCGGAGAGCTGTGCATTCGGCAACACGGCTATACCCTCACTCAACCCACAGTACTATTCAGCTTACGCTTGGTGCACTGCACCGTGAAGCGAGCAAAGGGGTTCCCGTCGGCGCAAAGGGAGTAGCTCCTTGAGGCGACACGCGATCCGTTTACGACGCCGGCTCGGCGACAGAGATTAAATAAAAATCTAATTTATATCAGTTACTTATCATATTTTAGGAGAATCGGAGCTACCCCCGTTCCGCTCCGCGACAAGCGAAATGAGCCTCGCTTTTCGGAAGCTCCCGCCTGATGGCAGCTCGGCCTCTCTTCAGAAACATTACCTTACGTAAGTATCAAGACGGGATGCCGCGTGGCAGAAATCGCCGCAAGCGAGATCTTGGCTGCCGGAAGGTCACGCCCGCAGTGAACCGATCTCCTGGCAGGGCGAACCAGAAACCCGGGCAGCAACATAGCCAGTGACGCTGCGTCGAGCGGAGAAAGCCCGGACATCACACCGGTCTGCGAAGCCGCCGCGCCTGGGCCCCAGATCTACAGTGCCGTCGGCGTATCGACGTCGATCATGATGGTCCCGAACCGAGCTTGACGGTGCGGCACGACCTTATAGGTTGGACGTGATCGAGGTTCTCCAGATTCAGCCTGGAGCTAAGAGGGAATTCGGTGAGGCGCGTTGCGCCAAAGCCGAGGCTGCCCCCGCAACTGTAAGCGGCGAGCTCTCCGTCCATCGTCCACTGGCGCGTGCCGCGCCGGGAAGGCCGGGCGGAACCGGCGTCGACCCGCGAGCCAGGAGACCTGCCCCGGTCATCGAAGACGTCTTTCGGACGGGGTGTTCCGGAGGTGTGTGTCGGTGATGGCCGCGCGGCCGTTATCCGTCCGCATCCTGCGCAGCTCCCGCATCCGTCATCTCGGGGAGCGATGAAGTCCATGTTCATGAAGACCGCCGGCCGCGCTGTCGCGGGGAGCTTGACGGCTGCGCGCCGCTCGCCCTATCAGAAATGTAACAATGTTTCGTATAAGGCTTGCTCTGTGCCGATTGCGCGCCCTCTCGTCCGCCTGCTTCAATGGCCCGTCCTGGCATTCCTCGGCAGCCTGGCCGCGGGCGCGGCCGGCGCAGCGCCCACCCAGTACCCGCTGACCCTGGAGAACTGCCGCGAGACGATCACCTTCACCGCCGCGCCCAAGCGCGTCGTCTCAATCGGCCAGACGCAGACCGAGATCCTCTATGCGCTCGGCCTCGGCGATCGCGTCGTCGGCACCGCCGTCTGGTTCTCGCCCATCGCCAAGCCCTATGAGGCGGTCAATGCCAAGGTGAAGCGCCTCGCCGACAACGACCCCAGCTTCGAGGCGGTTCTCGCGCAGGAGCCGGACCTCGTCACCGCAATGTTCGAATGGCATGTCGGCCCCAACGGCATCGTCGGCAAGCGCGATCAGTTCGCCAAGGTCAAGGTGCCCACCTATGTCTCGCCGACCGATTGCGTCGGCAAGGACAATTCCGGCGGCGGCGACGGTGTGCGCACACAGATGTTCACGATGGAGCTGGTCTATCGCAACATCCGCGAATTCGGGCAGATCTTCGACGTGTCCGACCGCGCCGAGACGCTCGTCGCCGAGCTCAAGGCGCGCGAGGAGAAGGCGGTCCAGGCGGTGGCGGATGCAAAGGTCAAGGACGTGCCGGTCGTCGTCTGGTTCTCCAGCAAGGACATCAAGGGCGACGGCTTCATGGCCGGCAGGAACGGCGTGCCCGCCTACATCCTGTCGAAGCTCGGGGCGCGCAACATCATCACGACCAATGAGGAATGGCCGCTGGTCGGCTGGGAGAGCACCGCCGCCGCCAATCCCGCGGTCATCGTCACGGTGAAGATGGATCGCCGCCGCTTTCCGGCTGATGATATTGAGAAGAAGCTCGATTTCCTGAAAACCGACCCCGTCGCCAGCAAGCTCGACGCGGTGAAGAACAATCGCATCGTCATCATGGATGTCGGAGCGACCCGCGCCGGGCTCGATACGGTGGACGGCATCGAGACGCTCGCCAAGGCGATCGCCGGCTTCGGTCTGACTCCTTGAGCCACGCAGCCCACGGCCCGAACTGGCCGGCGCGGATCGCCGTCGCGCTGGTTTCGCTGCTGGCGCTCACCTTCGCGGTGGCGCTGGCGGTGACGATCGGCGAGATGCGCATCCCGTTGGAGACGGCGTTGAAGGCGCTCGGCAACGGGCTCTTCGGTCTCGACTGGCCCGTCAGCGCGATCCAGCAGGGCGTGATCTTCGACTATCGCCTCAGCCGGGCGCTGATGGCGGGGTTGTGCGGCGGCGCGCTCGCTCTCTCAGGCGCAATCCTGCAGGCGCTGCTGCGCAATCCCCTGGCGGAGCCTTACGTTCTCGGCATCTCGGCGGGAGCCTCGACCGGCGCCGTCGCGGTGCTGATCCTCGGCGTCAGCATCGGCGGCACGGCGCTGACGGTCTCGGCCGGCGCCTTCATCGGCTCCTGCGCCGCGCTCGCGGTGGTCGCGCTCCTGGCGACCGGAGCGGGCGGGGCGAGCGATCGCGTCATCCTCGCCGGTGTCGCCACCTCGCAGCTCTTCAACGCGGCGACCGCGACGATCGTGACGACGCTCGCCAGCGCCGAGCAGGCGCGGGGCGTGATGTTCTGGCTCCTTGGGAATTTCGGCGGCGTCCGCTGGCCCGACCTCTGGATCGCGGCGCCGGTCGCCTTCATCGGTTTCGGCATCTGCATGCTGCACGCCAAGGCGCTCGACGCCTTCGCTTTCGGCGTCGACGCGGCCGCCTCGCTCGGCGTCGCGGTCACGCGGGTGAAAATCGTGCTCTTCGCCACGACCGCGGTGATGACCGCCGTGATGGTCTCGATCGTCGGAACGGTGGGCTTCGTCGGGCTGATCATTCCCCATGCCGCCCGTTTCCTCGTCGGTTCCGGCCATGCCCGGCTTTTGCCCGCCTGCCTCGTCATCGGTGCGATCTTCATGATCCTCGCCGACATCCTGTCGCGCGTGCTGATCCCGCAGCAGATCCTGCCGATCGGCGTGGTCACCGCGCTGTTCGGCGCGCCGGTCTTCGCCTTGATCCTCTATCGCGCCAGGAAACCCAAATGATGGGGCCTACATGACGCTCGCGATGCGAGAGGTGCGCTGGGGCACCGCCGGCCGGATGATCATCGACGGGGTGACACTGCAGGCGGCGCCAGGCCGGGTGCTCGGCCTGATCGGTCCGAACGGCTCGGGCAAATCGAGCCTTCTCAGGCTGCTTTGCCGGTTGCGCAATGTCGCGAGCGGCGTCGTCATGCTTGATGGGCGTGACATCGCCGGCGTGGCGCGGCGCGATCTCGCGCGCCGCCTCGCCTTCGTGGAGCAGCAGGCGACGACCGAGATCCAGCTGTCCGTCTGCGACGTCGTCCGCCTCGGCCGCACGCCGCATCGCGCAGCGCTGGCATCCTGGAGCGCGGCGGACGAGGCGGCGGTGAACGAAGCGCTGGCGCGGGTCGGGCTCGCGGAGCGGCACGACCAGTCCTGGCATACGCTGTCGGGCGGCGAGCGCCAGCGGGCCCATATCGCCCGGGCGCTGGCGCAGGAACCGAGCGAGCTGATCCTCGACGAGCCGACCAACCATCTCGACATCCAGCACCAGCTCGCGATCCTCAACCTCATCCGCCGCCTCGGCATCACCTGCATCATGGCGCTGCACGATCTCAACCTCGCAGCGATGTTCTGCGACGAGATCGCGCTGCTGCATGAGGGGCGGCTGGAAGCGGCGGGTTCGCCGGACGAGGTCCTGACGAGCAAAACGATCCAACGCATCTTCGGCGTCGCGGTCGCGATCCGGCCCGGAGCGTCCGGGCGGCGCCACATCGAATACCTGATCGAGGCCGAGGGAAGAGAGCGGTCTTAATCGTTCCCGGCGCCCTGCGAGAGCAGGCCGCAACGCCATGTCGTTCGCGGGATCGAACGCGATCGACACATCGACCATATTGCGGGGCGGCCGCCTGACGACGTCACGCAGCCTCAGGCAATCCCGAGGTTCACATCTGCGTGAAACACGCAACGGTGGCTGAGCACCCGCTATGCGGGCAGAAGCGTCCGAATTGCGCGGAGCAAAAGCCGTTTTCGCACGATACGGCGCTGCATTCGCTCTTCTGGCAGCGCTCACGAAACGTGATCGGCCGATGCTGGCCGTTGGCGCTGCCGGACTTCTGAGTTTCAATCATTCCACTTCAAAATTCCTCGGCATGCTCGCACGGCATCCTGAGGCTTCCGGCGAGGCGCGTTGGCTCTCTCGCCGTCCTGCTTGAACCGAACCGGGAGGGTTTACGGTGACGAAGCTGAATGTGAATGGCCGGACTCTGGACGTCGCAGTCGATGGCGACACGCCGCTGCTCTGGGTGATCCGCGAACAGATCGGTCTGACCGGCACGAAATATGGCTGCGGCGTTGCCCAGTGCGGCGCCTGCACGGTCCATATCGACGGCGTCGCCACGCGCTCCTGCGCGCTGCCGGTCAGCGCCGTGACCGAGGAGCAGAAGATCGTCACGATCGAGGGGCTCTCCCCTGACGGAACCCACCCGGTCCAGCAGGCCTGGATCAAGCACGACGTGCCGCAATGCGGCTTCTGCCAGAGCGGCATGATCATGACCGCGGCTGCGCTGCTGCAGGCCAATCCGAAGCCGAGCGAAGCCGACATCGCCAGCGAGATGACCAATATCTGCCGCTGCGGCACCTATGTCCGCGTCAAGGCCGCGATCCTCGACGTCGCCGCCGGCGGCCAGCTCGGCCGCGGTTGAGGGAAAGGAGAGCGATCATGACCGTCTTATCCGCCCCCCGTTCTTTCCGCCCATCCCGCCGCCACATCCTCGCCGGTTCGGCCGCGGTTGCCGGCGCCTTCACCTTCGGCTTTTCCATTCCTGCCGGCGCTCAGCAGGCGGGAACCCCCGAGATCAATGCCTGGGTCGTCGTCCATCCCGACGACAAGGTGGTGATCCGCATCGCCCGTTCGGAAATGGGCCAGGGCACGCTCACCGGCCTCGCGCAGCTCGTCGCCGAGGAGCTCAATTGCGATTGGTCGAAGGTGACGACCGAATATCCGACGCCCGGCCAGAACATCGCGCGCAACCGCGTCTGGGGCAATTTCTCGACCGGCGGCAGCCGTGGCATCCGCGAGTCGCACGACTATGTCCGCAAGGGCGGCGCCGCGGCACGCATGACGCTGATCCAGGCGGCGGCCAATGAATGGAAGGTGCCGGCGGCCGAATGCAGCGCTGAGAAGAGCGTGATCACGCACAAGGCGTCCGGCCGCTCGCTCCGTTACGGGCAGGTGGCCGCCGCAGCCGCGAAGCTGGAAGCGCCGAAGGAGGTGCCGCTCAAGGACCCGAAGGATTGGACGATCGCGGGCAAGGCGCTGCCCCGCCTCGACACGGTCGACAAGACCAACGGCAAGAAGATCTACGGCATGGATTTCAAATTGCCGGGGATGCTCAACGCCGCGATCAAGGATTGCCCGGTCTTCGGCGGGAAGGTGAAGAGCTTCGATGCGGCCAAGGTCAGGGGCATGCCGGGCGTGAAGCATGTCCTGCCCGTCGGGGACAGCGCGGTCACCGTCGTCGCCGAGACTTGGTGGCAGGCCAAGACCGCGCTCGACGCGCTGCCGATCGAATGGGACGAGGGTCCCAACGCCAAGGTCACGAGCGAAAGCATCGCGGCCTGGCTGAAGGAAGGGCTCGATGCGCCCGACGCCGTGGTCGGCAACCAGAATGGCGACGCCAAGGGGGCGTTGGCCGGGGCCGCCCGCGTGGTCGAGGCGACCTACAGCTACCCCTTCCAGAATCACGCCTGCATGGAGGTGATGAACGCGACCGCGCTCTATACCCCCGAGAAATGCGAGGTCTGGACGCCGACGCAGAACGGCGAGGCAGCGCTGGCCGCCACCGCGGAAGCCTCGGGCCTGCCGCTGGCGAAATGCGAAGCCTACAAGATCGACCTCGGCGGCGGCTTCGGCCGGCGCGGTGCGGTGCATGACTGGGTCAGGCAGGTCGTCGCGATCGCCAAGCAGATCCCCGGCACGCCGGTGAAGCTGATCTGGTCGCGCGAGGAGGACATGCTGCACGGGCGTTTTCACCCGATCACGCAGTGCAAGCTCAGGGCCGGACTCGACAAGGACGGCAATGTGACCGCGCTCCACATGCGCATCTCCGGTCAATCGATCGTCGCTGGCCTCTTCCCGCAGAACATCCAGAACGGGCGCGACCCGGTCGTTTTCCAGGGGCTCAACGCCCCCGGCCCCGAAGCCTCGATCGGATATTCCTTTCCCAACCTCCTGATCGACCATGCGATGCGCAACCCGCATGTGCCGCCGGGCTTCTGGCGCGGCGTCAACCTCAACCAGAACACGATCTATCTGGAGAGCTTCATCGACGAACTCGCGCATGAAACGGGCAAGGATCCGCTCGAATTCCGGCGCTCGTTGATGAAGAGCCACCCCAAGCATCTTGCCGTGCTCAACGCAGCGGCCGAGCGCGCCGAATGGGGCAAGCCCTTGCCGGACGGTGTCTTCCGCGGCATCTGCCAGACCATGGGGTTCGGCTCCTATGTCGCGGCGGTGGCGGAGGTTTCCGTCGGCGCCGATGGCAAGCTCACCATTCACCGTATCGTCGCGGCAACCGATCCGGGCCATGCCGTCAATCCGGCGCAGATCGAGCGGCAGGTCGAGGGCTCCTTCGTCTACGGCCTTTCGGCGGCGCTCTATGGCGAGATCACCATCAAGGATGGCCGCGTCGAGCAGGAGAACTTCGACACCTACGAGGTGATGCGCCTCGAGGCGATGCCGAAGGTCGAGACGGTGATCGTGCCGTCGGGCGGCTTCTGGGGCGGCGTGGGCGAACCGACCATCGCCGTTGCGGCGCCCGCCGTCCTGAACGCGATCTTCGCGGCGACGGGCAAGCGCGTCCGCTCGCTTCCGTTGAAGAATGCCGACCTACGCAAGGCGTAACCGCGCGGCGGGCTGGGCGGGGGCCATCGTCCTCGCCCTGCTCGCCGGGCAGGTGGCGGCGCTGGAGCCTTACCGCATCGTCGCCGACACCATACCGGAACCGCTGGGCGGGAAGGTCGGCGATGCCGCGCGCGGGGCGGCGCTCGTCAGGGATCGCGAGCGCGGCAACTGCCTGATCTGCCATCATGGCGACGATCCGGCCGAACCCTTCCAGGGTTCGATCGGGCCGCCGCTCAAGGGAGTAGGCGCAAGGCTCGACGCCGGGCAGATCCGTTTGCGGCTGGTCGACATGTCCCGGCTCGATCCCGAAACGGTGATGCCGCCCTACTTCCGTACGGAAAACATGCGAGACGTGGCGCCGGCCTATCGCGGCCAGCCCGCGCTCTCGGCACAGGAGATCGAGGATGTCGTTTCCTATCTCGCCTCGCTCAGGGCGCAGTGAGGCCCTGAGCCGCCGGGAGGCGGTCGCCATCGCTGCGGCGGGCCTGGCACTGGCGACGTGGCCCGAGATGTCCAGCGCCGCTGAAACCGAGACGCTGGACGATCTCGTCCAGCGCGTCACGGAAGGCACGGTTCCGGCCGAAGGCGGTGTCAGGCTGGAGATCCCGGCGCTGGTCGAGAATGGAAATTCGGTGGATGTCCGCATCGCCGTCGACAGCCCGATGACCGAGGCGGCGCATGTTCGCTGGATCCATCTGATTGCCGACAAGAACCCCTTTCCGGACATGGCGCGGATCCATCTCTCGCCGCGTGCGGGCCGGGCGGAGGTGGCGATCACCTTGCGTCTCGCGCAGTCGCAGACCGTCGCCGCGGTGGTTGCCCATAGCGACGGGCGCTACGCGATCGCCAGGGCGCCTGTCGTGGTGACGCTGAGCGCCTGCATCGACGGAGGCTGAGCGATGTTCAATGCCCGCATCACCGTGCCGGCCCAGGCGAAGGCGGGCGAGCCCGTCGAGATCAAGGTGCTGGTCCGCCATCCCATGGACCGCGGCGGCCAGTCGGACGGCAAGGGCGGCACCGTGCCGCGCAAGATCCTCAACCGGATGACCGCGACCTATGCCGGCGCCGAGATCTTTCGCATCGACATGAATACCGGCGTCGCCGCCAACCCCTTCGTCTCGTTCTGCACGCGCGCAGTCGAGACCGGCGACATCGTCTTCGAGTGGCGGGAGGACGGCGGCGCGACCTATACGCGCACGGCGCGCCTGACCGTGGCCTGAGAAGCGCCTTGCGCCTGTCGCTCCTGCTGATCGGTCTGCTGACGGTCCTGGCGCCGGCGCAAGCCGACGAGATCGTATCCGGCAGCACGTTCCTGTCTCCGGAACTGCACCGCCAGCAGGACGATCCGACCCGCAACCCGGCCTGGTTCTGGGTCGATCAGGGCCGGGATCTCTTCGCCGCCAAGCCCTCCGGCGGCGGCCAGGCCTGCCTCGACTGCCACGCCGATCCCGCCACGAGTCTGCGGGGCGCGGCGACGCATTATCCGCAAGTGGACCCATCCAGCGGCAAGCTGCTCAATCTCGAAGGCAGGATCGAGCAGTGCCGTGTCGAACGCCAACAGCAGCCGGCCTTCGGCTATGAAACGGCCGAGATGCTTTCATTGACAGCCTATATCGCCTCGCTGTCTCGCGGCCTGCCGATGAGCGTGCGGACGGACGGGCCGGCGCAGCCCTTCTTCGAGGCAGGCAAGGCCTTCTACGAACGCCGGCAGGGGCAGCTCAATCTCTCCTGCAAGCAATGCCATGACGGGCTCGTCGGACAGAAGCTGCGCGGCGATACGATCAGCCATGGCGTCGGCACGGGCTATCCCGCCTATCGGCTGGAATGGAACACGGTCGGCTCGCTGCATCGACGGCTGCGAGCCTGCTCGCTCGGGGTCAGGGCGACGCAATTCGACTATGGCTCGCCCGAATATCTCGCTCTGGAGCTCTATCTCGCCGGGCGAGCCAAGGGGCTGCCCGTCGAGACGCCGGCCATGCGGCGCTAGAGCATTTTCGAGCGAAGTGGACACCGGTTCGCGTGAAGAAAATGCGATGAGACAAAGAGATGGAGCATTTCCGCGATTCGGAGAAACGCGGAAATGCTCTAGACCCCCTACAGCTTCTTGCCGTCGGCGGCGAACTGCTTGAGATAGGCGGTGAGATCGGCGATTTCCGTGTCGTTCTTGATGCCGGCGAAAACCATCTTGGTGCCCGGCATCTTCGCGCGCGGATCCTTGATGTAGTCGGCGAAGCTGGCATCGTCCCAGGTGATGCCCGCGTTCTTGTTGGCGGGCGAATAGGCATAGCCCTCGACCGCGCCCGATTGCCGGCCGAACAACCCGTTGAGCACGGGTCCGATCGTGTTCTTCGCCGTCTCGCCGACTTGATGGCAGGCACGGCATTTGGCGAAGGATTTCTCGCCCGCGGCGACATCCTGCGCGCTGGCGGATGCAGCCCCCAACATCATGGCGGCGATCATGGCGGCAGTTGCGGCTATCGTCTTCGTCATCGACTCCGGTCTCCAATGCGAACGTTCAAATCTCTCGAACGGACGCGCTCGCGCGGCATCCGCAAACGGCGAACATCAGGTGAACATGTCGGCGCAGATCGCCTCGTACCAGGCGAGGTTCTCGGCCTGGGTCTGCCGCCGAACCTCGTCGCTCTCGCCGGGCTGCGAGATGAAGGTCTCGGTCGCCGCGATGCGCCCGTCCTTCGGCTCGTAGCGCCCCCCGACCTTGATCGCGTCGTCTGGGCCGACGAGGCTCCAGCAGGTATTGAAATAGCGCGCGGGAAAGGCCGGCCCGCCCGCCAGTTCCGCGCAGGCCACCATGGCCACGATCTTCGCCTGGTTATTGGCCGAGAAGGCGGATTTCGGCATGTCGCCGGCATTGCAGGCATCGCCGAGCACGAAGATCGCCGGGTCGGCGGTCGATTTCATCGTCGCGGGGTCGATCGCGCAATAACCGCCGGCCGGTGCGAGGCCGGCCTCGCGCGCGATCGCGCCCGCCATCTGGGCGGGGATGACATTGACGAAGGCGCAGTTCTCATAGGTCTCGAAGCCGGTGACGACGGTCCCGCTCGCGGGATCGACCGATTTGATGCCGTCATGAACCCGGGGGCTAAGCCATTCGATCATCGCGCCATAGCGCTTCTCCCAATCCGGCATGAAGACGCCCTGCTTGGAGAAACTGTCCTTCGGATCGAGGATGACGACCCTGGCCTTGGTCCGGCCCGTCGATGTGAGGATATGGGCGAACATCGAGGCCCGTTCATAGGGGCCGGGCGGGCAGCGATAGGGGTTCGGCGGAGCGATCATGACGATGGTGCCGCCGTCCGGCACCGCGTCGAGCTTCTCTCGGATCAATCTCGTCTGGCGACCCGGCTTCCAGCCATGCGGCATGACCTCCTCGGCGGCCTGGGACCAGCCGGGAACAGAATCGTATTTCAGGTCGATGCCCGGGGAGAGGACGAGGCGGTCATAGGGCAGCCGGCTGCCGTCGCCCAGCACGACCTCTTTTCTGTCGCGGTCGATCCGCGCGGCGCGCTGGCGAACGAGCGTGATGCCATAGGCCGTGGTCAGGGCGTCGTAGCGATGGACGATCTGATCATAGCTCTTGAAGCCGCCGATATAGAGGTTCGAGTGGAAGCAGCTCTGATAGGTCTCGTTCTCCTCGACCAGCGTCACCGCGATCGCGCCATGGCCGTCGCGGGCGATGTATTTCGCCGCCGTCGCGCCGCCCGCGCCGCCGCCGATCACGACGACGCGCGCCTTGGCCTGGCCCAGAACAGCCGGCACTCCCAGCGCGCCGGAAGCGGTGATGGTCCCCGCACCGATGATCAGATCGCGCCGTGTCGGTTTCAAAGCCTGCCTCCGCGATCTCAGGGTTTCGGTGAAAGGGTGCCGAAATAGGCGGCGAGCGCGACCATCTCCGCGCGGCTGAGCCTTGCGGCGACGGCCTGCATCACCTGGCCCTCGCGCTCCTTGCGGCGATACGCATCGAGCACCGCGACGAACTGCGCCTCGGGCCAGCCGACAATCGAGGGGATGCCGCCCGCGCTTGCCCCGGAGAGCTGGTGGCAGGAGGAGCATTCGAGCGCGAGATACCGTCCCAGCGCCTGGTCTTCCGCCGCCAACGCCGGATCGCAAATGAGCAGCGCAGCCGTGCTGCCCAGCACAGCGAAGCCCAGCCCGCGCCACGCGCGGCGCAAGCCTCTGCCAGCCGCACTCGACCGGCGCGCGCCCTCGCAGCTCGGGATGATCCACATCTGCATCGGCCATAGATTTCCAGAAGCCATCCGACGGAACTAGCCTGCGATTGGAGGAATTCTGAGGGCGCCCGTTTCACGATCACGTCAGCCGGATGCGATGGCCCGGCCGATCCGAGGGGCGGAGCGCAGAGCGCCATCAGCCGACGCTATCGCTTGCTTCACCGCTGTTCGGAATATCGCGTCGAATGTCCAGAAAATCGCGGCGCGCTACACCAGCCTCCAACATCGTCGCAGGAATGAGGAAGGTCGGCCGCGTCTGTGAAAATCGGAGGCGCTTGGCTGGGGCGGGAGGATTCGAACCTCCGAATGGCGGTACCAAAAACCGCTGCCTTACCACTTGGCGACGCCCCAACGTGTCGCGCCTTCTAGAACGCGCCGCCGCCCTGCGCAACCGCCTTGGCGGACTCTCCGGGATCATGCGAAAAAAGCTTCGGTGGGTTTTCCGACACAACATGCAAACAGGCTGTTGCGCTGCGGCGCGGCGCTGGCTATAAGCCGGCCACCAGTTGATCGGAGTGTGGCTCAGCCTGGTAGAGCACCTCGTTCGGGACGAGGGGGTCGCAGGTTCAAATCCTGCCACTCCGACCAAAATTTCCCGCGATAAATCAAAGCGTTGAGAATTAAGCCCTGCGGGGCCCGCGCGTTTCGTCGCAGGCTTGCCGGTGGGTTTCGGATCACCCCGGCCGTGCTGGGCCAGATTCCCCGGCCAGCGACGCAGGCCGGATACGGCGAATGGCCAAGCGCTCCCCATAATGGAGCGCTCCGGCGCAAAAGCCATCCCCTCCTTCAGGGGCGTCGCCCGTCGCTTTCAGAGCCTTGTAGGAACAGCCGCCCTCACCCAGAGGTTGTCTTGATCGCGCACAGCCCTAAGATGCAACCCGTGCGATACATCTGATTTGGGAAACTGACATGAAGATTTCTGCCGTTCTCGGCCTTCTCGGCTCGCTCGCGATCGGAGGTGCCCTGACAACTGCAGCAGCACCGGCCCTTGCCGGCGAGGCTTTGCCCGCTGCCGTGGCCCGGCATCTCGACGAGCGACCGGTGGAGTTCACCGCGAGCGCAGCAAAAATGCGCCGGATGATGATCATTCAGCAGAATATGGAACGGCAGCGCGGCCACCAAAACAGGGGATATGGGGCAGGCTATGGCCGCGGCCCCGGATATGGCCCGCGCCCTGGTTACGGACCGCGCCCGGGCTATGGCCCGCGGCCCGGCTACGGCTATCGCCGGGACTACGGCCCGCGCTACTGATCGGCTGATCCGTGCCGGAGGGCGCTTTGCCGCCCTCCGGTTTCGTGATGGTTGAAAATGGGGCTAGTTGCCCCAGAATCCTTCTTGATAGTCGCGCGGCGAAAAGGCTTCGGAGCCTTCCTGGTCCTGCGCTTCGCTGGTCTCCGTCTGTTTGGCGGGCTCATCCTCGAGCGCACAGTCGGACTGGTGCCTTTCAGACATTCGGCTCTCCTTTCAGATAGGGGGAAGGGTTGCCTAAGGCAGCTCCGACGTAAGCCTCTTCGCTGCACTGCACAAGAGCACGCTACGTCACTCTCGCTCTTGTGAGCCCTCCGCGATCGCCGAATCGCGCTCGCTCACCGGGCGAAAAGCCCGGATCGCGCCAGTTCGGTCGCAGTGCGCGGACTGAAGGCGGCAGGGATGTCATAGACGAGCACCAGCCGCAGCAGCGCCTTCACATCGACATCGTGCGGCTGCGCTTCGAGCGGATCGGGGAAGAACAGTAGGACATCGAGCTCGCCCTGGGCGATCATCGCACCGATCTGCTGGTCCCCGCCGAGCGGCCCGCTCTTGACCAGCTTGATCGGCAGGTCCGGCAAGGTGCGCTGCAACACCGAGCCGGTCGTGGCGGTGGCGACCACCTTGTGCCGGGCGATCAGATCGAGATGAGCCTCCGCCCAGGCGGCGAGATCGGGCTTCTTGCGGTCATGAGCGATCATGCCGATGGTCAATGCCATGATGTCTTGGTCTCCCTTCGAAGGGCAGCGCCCCGGCAGGGAGCCGGCCCGCCGCCAGGATACGCGACCGCTCGCCACGCGCCACCTGTCATGGCTCCGTTAAATGGCATGACTATTGCGACGCCTTCCTCGATGGGAGACGAAGCATGATGCGCCACTGGCCCGACGACGCGAAAGCCGTGATCGTTCTGTTCACGGTTTCAGCCGCCGGAATTCTCGGCTGGCTGGCGAGCGGCCTCTGACGAGAACAGCCGGAAGCCCGTCCTTGTCCCGGGCCCGGCACCGCCGTTAAAGTCGCGGCCTGTTCGAATCGGAGCCGTCGAAGCCCATGAAGCGCATCTCCCTTCTCGTCGCGATCCTCGGGCTGGGCCTTGCCCTGTCCGGCTGCGACAAATGCGGCAATCTCGGCCCGTTCTTCACGACTGACACGAAGAGCTGCGGCGGCAGCGAGCCGGTCAAATAAGACCGGAAGCGAGCGGTTTCTCACGGATCGCCGCGAATCGCTCATAAAAAAGGCCGGGGCTTGCGCCCCGGCCTTTTCGTTTTGCAGTCGCAGATTGCGTTCAGCCGCGCCGGCCGATCAGCGACCAGCCCGCTCCGACCATGCAGGTCGCGAGCGCGATCTTGAGGACCTCGCCGAGCAGGAAGGGCTGTGCGCCATAGGCGAAGGCCTTGGCCAGGCCGACGCCGCTCGCGCCGCCCGCCATCTGCGCGCCGAAGGCCAGCCAGAGGCAGCCGACGACGAAGAGGGCGAGATCGGCGAGCAGCAGGCCGCCGACCAGGCGAGCGAGCGAGGCGCCGCGCGCCGCCGCCCAGCCGGCGATGGCGGCCGCGGCCACGAAGCCCAGCAGGAAACCGCCCGTCGGGCCGAGAAGGTAGAGCGGCCCGGCCACGGCCGGCGGCGTATTGGTGAAGACCGGCAGGCCCGCGAGCCCGTACGCGATATAGAGCGCGATCGTCGCGGCTCCGAGCCGCGCGCCATAGGCCGCGCCAAGCGCGAGCACCGCCAGCGTCTGCAAGGTCATCGGCACCGGCCAGAACGGCACCTTGATCTTCGCGGCGGCGACCATGAGCAGGCTGCCGGCCACGGCCAGCGCCACATTGCGCAGGACCGCGGAGCGGGGTTTCGCGGCCGGGAAGAGCTCGCCGGCGAGGGTCGAAGCCTGCAGGGGCAGCATGTCGGCCATGGCACATCGTCCTGTTTTGCGGCAGGCCGCGCCGTGCGGCCGCATTATTGTGTATGGAAGCCGCGCCGTGCGACCCCTTCCCTGTCTATAGAAAATGCGCCAAAGCGCCACAAGCGTGCGGGGCTGGCGGAAACGGGCAGTCCGGCTGGGCGGGATCGAAAGCTGACGGCCGCCTCGCGCGGATGCAAGATCGGGCAGGGACAGGATCGGACAGTGAGCGACGACGTCGAATTCGACAGGAGCCTGACGACACCGGCCGGAGAGGTCGCGGAGCTCTCCCCGCTCGTGCGCCGCGTCATCGCCGGCAATGGCGGGCCGATGACCTTCACTGGCACCTGCAGCTATATCGTCGGCCGCGGCACGGTGGCGATCATCGACCCGGGGCCGGATGATCCCGGCCATGTCGCGCGCCTGCTCGCGGCGGTCGCCGGCGAGACGGTGAGCCACATCGTCGTCACCCACACCCACCGCGACCATTCGCCCGCCGTTCCGGCCCTGAGGGCGGCGACGGGCGCGCGCGTCGTCGGCTGCGGCCCGCATCGCCCCTCGCGTGCGCCCGGCCCCGGCGAAGACCGTGTGCTCGACGCCGCGGCGGATAGCGATTTCATGCCCGACTGGCAGATGCGGGACGGCGATGCCGTCTCCGGACCGGGCTGGAGCCTGACGGCGGTCGAGACGCCCGGCCACACCGCCAATCATCTCGCCTATGCGCTGCCCGAGGAGGAGACGCTGTTCTCCGGCGACCATGTCATGGCCTGGTCCACCTCGATCGTCGCCCCGCCGGACGGCTCGATGTCGGCCTATATGGCCTCGATCGAGAAGCTGCGCGGCATGGACCATCGGCTCTATCGGCCGGGCCATGGCGGCCCCGTCACCGAGCCTCAGCGCTTCCTGCGCGGCCTCGTCCAGCATCGCCGCCAGCGCGAGGCCGCCATTCTCAACCGCATCGGCGCGGGCGACGAAACCATCGCGGCCATGGTGCCCGTGATCTATCAGGGCTTGGCCCCCGTGCTGCACGGGGCCGCCGCGCTGTCGGTCCTCGCCCAGATTGAGGATCTGGTCGCGCGCGGGCTCGTCGCCGCCAGCGACACGGTTCCGGCCCTGTCGAGCCGTTACCGCCTCGCCTGACACCGCCGCGGCCGTCCTTGCGAGCACAAGCGAAGCGGCCCCACCGGAGTCGCTTGCCCCCTATCGCTCCATCAGCAGCTCGACTTCGGCGGCGAAGGCGGCGATCTGCTTGGTATTGGCGCCGAGATCATGGCTGCCGATGCGTGAGGCCGAGCGGACATCGATGCGGCTGCCGTCCACGCGCGGCTTTATGCGAATAGTGATGTCTTCCGAAAAGTGCAGGATGCGCCCGCGCGCCACGGCCTCGATGCGCCCTGCCCCGCTGCGGCCGCCGGGGCGGGAGCTTTCCACGATCTGCCAGCCCAGCGCGGTGACGGCCTTGCGCGCCAGGCTGAAGGCCGCATCCGCCGGTTCCTCGAGGACGATCGGCGCGATCTTCGGATAGGCCTGCCTTTGCAGGCGGCGCTTTTCGGGCGCGACATCGGGCGGGATGCGCCCTTCACGGGCCGTCAACGCCGCCATCGAGCGGCTGAAGGCCGGCGGATCGTCGATATCCGTCGAGATATCGGCCAGAGCCGGCCGCGTCGCCAGCATGAAGCCGACATAGCCGGCGGGTGCCAGCAGGATCAGGCAGAGCAGGAGCGCACCGGCCGCCATGCCGACGCCGCGATGCCCCTTCTGCCAGATGCGGGCGAAGGCGACGAGCGCCAGGCCCAGCGCCAACAGGACGAGCAGGTAGGCGCCGACAACCGGCGCAAGCCCTTCGATGCTGGGCTCGCGCAGCCGCACGAGCAGAAGCGACAGCAGCAGCACCGCGCAGGAGAACCACGCCAGCCGCCGGCTCCAGATGGCGGCCCGCGAAACCGGTTCCTCGAAGACGAGACGGCGATGCATCGCCTTTAGGTGATCCCGGACAGCCAGGAAGGCAAGCGGCCCGTGCTCTAAGCGCAATCTTAATCAAGTTGACGATAACTGGGCACGAAGAGGCGTGGCCCCCCGCGGTCAGCCTCCTCGGCCTGCGTCACCGCCTTCCCCGCCGTACGTCGCCTCCAGAGCCTCGCCGTGAAATTCTTCCCCGCCTCGATCCAGAACTATCTCGTGGCCACGATGGCCTGCCTCTGCGTGCCCGGCATCGGTGCGCTGAGCTATATGGCGGAGAAGTCCGTCATGGAGGTTCGGACCAATATGCGCCTCGCCGATCTCGTAGAGGCCGACAGGGCCCTGCTGCTGACCGGCAATGCCATCCGCACCAATCGCGGACAGGCTCAGACGAGCATTCAGGCCACGGACGATCCCGCCCCCGTCATCCGCGAGATCGAGAAGACCAACAAGGCGAGGATCGCCGAGGCGATAGCGCGGCTGAAGGCGACGGACTTGCCGGACCGCGCCGCCCTGATCGAGGACGTCTCGGCGCAGGAGAAGCGCAACGAGGGGCGCAGCCAGGATCTCTACGCCGAAGCCGCAAAGCCCAAGGCACAGCGCAGCCTGGCCGCGACGATGTCCTGGTATAACGGCGTCGGCGCGATCGAGGGCGCGCTCGTCACGGCTTCGGCCGCGACCTCGAACGCCGCCCGCCTGGCCGATCCGGTCCTCGCCGATCTGCAGGGCTTCAAATCCGCCGGCTGGAGCGTGCGCTCCAACTACGGCACGCAGTGCTCGCTGCTGCGCCCGGTCTTCGGCTCCGGCAAGGCGCTCGACGGAAGCCAGCTTCGCAAGCTCGGCGAGTTGCGTGGCTCCTCCGACGCAAGCCTCGCCCAGCTCAGGCAGCTGAGCGCCCGTCCGGGCGTCGGCGAGGAGCTCGTCCGCAAGGTCGGCGTGGCCGCCACCCAGGTCGAGGCCGCCAATCGCGGCATGGACCAGCTGATCGGCAAGCTCGGCCAGGGCTCAGGCCCCGTCATCGCTGCCGAGGACTGGACGAAGCAGTGCAACGCGCCATTCGACGCGATCGTCTCCGCCGTCACCCAGTCGCTCGACGACATGGCGGATGTGACGCAAGCCAAGCTCGCTGCGGCCTGGACGCGTCTCGGCATCGTCGGCTTCCTGCTCGCCGCCTTGCTGGCGATCTGCGTGATGAGCTGGCGCGGCGTCCAGCGCCGGATCGTTCGCCCGCTCGTCTCGCTGAAGTCCGCGCTCGACACCATGCAGCAGGGAGACTTCTCGCAGGCGATTCCCGCTCCGCCTTCCCCTGACGAGATCGGCGCGCTCAGCGGCGCGCTCGAAATCTATCGCGAGAACGCTCTGGCGCTCGAGAACAACCGCCGCGATCGCGAGCTGACCATGCTCGCCGATGCCGAGCAGGCGGCCCATGTCCAGAAGCTGCTCGGCGAGGTCGCCGGCATCGTCGCCGCCGCCCGCGACGGCGACTTCTCCGGCCAGGCCCAGACCGGCGGCATGGAAGGCCCGCTCAAGGAACTCGTCGAGGGGCTGAACGAGATCAACAGCGTGGTCGACGGAGCGACGACGGAGTTCGCTGGGGTTCTGCAGGCGGTGGCCGGCGGCGACCTGACGCGGCAGGTCGAGGGCGGCTATCGCGGCCGCTTCGCCGATCTGCAGGGCGCGATCAACGAGACGGTCGAGCGCCTCTCGGCCACGGTCGCGA
>NZ_JACXWY010000040.1:0-21102 GCF_014764685.1 Allobosea spartocytisi | reverse complement strand
GCCTTGAGGAGGTCGGCGCTGCCGCTGCGCCCACGCCGGTTGCGCCCGCTCCGGTTCCGCCGGCGCCGGCTCCTATGCCCCCGATGACGACCGGCCCGGCTCCGAGCTTCCCGCGCGAGCATGCGCCGGCGCCCGCCGTGAGCGCCGACGAGCTCGACGACATGACGAAGCAGCTCGAGGCGGCGCTGAAGCGCCCGTTCTCGGCCGTGCGGCCCGCGAATCTGCCGCCCGAGCCGCAGGTAGAGGCGGTCGTGGTGCCGCCCAAGCCCGTCGCTCCTGCGCCGGTCGCTCCGGCAACGAGCCGGGAGCCGATCGCTTCGCCGTTCAAGCCGGTCGAGCCGCCCAAGACCATGGAGCCGCCCAAGCCGACCGGCCCCTTCGCGCCTGCGGATCGGGTCAAGCCGGCCGAGCCGGCGAAAGCTCAACCGGCTCCGGATGCTCCCGCAGCGCCGTCGACCCCGGCTTCGGTGGCGACGAGCATGGAAGCCGAGCTCGAGGCGGCTCTCGGATTGAAGCCGGCGCGCGTGCCGCCGACGCATGCCGAGCCGAAGCCGCCGCAGGCGAGCCCCGCTGCTGAAAAGCCCACCGCTGAAAAAACCGCCAGCGAAAAGCTCGCGCCGGTCGTTGGACCGGTGGAGCCGGAACCGTCCGTGACCGTCGCGGAGCCTGCCCAGCCCAAGGCCGCGCAGCCCAAGCCGGCCGAGGCCCCCGAGCCGCAGAAGCCGGCCGAGGCAGCCAAGGAGCCGGAGCCGGCGAAGGAGATCGATCCGTTCTCGGTCGATGCGATCGAGGCCGAGTTCGCCCGGCTGCTTGGCCGCGATCCCAAGGCGAAATCCTGAGCGGCGCGGCGCGCCGGCAGAGCCCGGCCGCCGCCATCAACAGGAATGTCGCCGATCCTGCGGCGGGCCGGTCCGCCGCGGTTGCTTGCCGATGCCCGCCCGCTAGCTTCGTCTCGCCCGATCGTCTGAGTCGGGCGGCAGCGACGGTCGCGCGTGATACCCTACCTCGCCACGGCAAGACGGCGGCGCCTGTGCCGATCCCTGACGGCAGCGGTGCTGCTGCTCGGCCTCGTCGCGACGCCGGCAATGCCGCAGACGCTGTCGCTCGATCTCGGGCAGGGCGGCGGCGTGGCGGAGCGGGCGCTCCAGCTCATTGCCGTCATCACGGTGCTGTCGCTGGCGCCGTCCATCCTGGTCATGGTGACGTCGTTCACGCGCATCGTCGTGGTGCTGTCGCTGCTGCGCTCGGCGCTGGGTACGCAGACGGCGCCGCCCAACACGGTGATCATCGGGCTGGCGCTGTTCCTGACTGGCTTCGTGATGGCGCCGACCCTGCGGGAAGCCTACACGACCGCCGTGCAGCCGCTCGTCGCCGGGCAGATCCAGCCGCAGGAGGCGTATAATCGCGGCGTCGTGCCCTTCAGGACCTTCATGCTGAAGCATGTGCGCGAGAAGGATCTGCAGCTCTTCCTCGACATGTCGCAAGGGGCGCGCCCGCAGACGCCGCAGGATATCGGCATCGAGGTGCTGGTGCCGGCCTTCATGATCTCGGAGCTCAGGCGGGCTTTCGAGATCGGCTTCCTGCTGTTCGTGCCCTTCCTGATCATCGACCTCGTGGTCGCCTCGATCCTGATGTCGGTGGGCATGATGATGCTGCCGCCGGTGACGGTGGCGCTGCCGTTCAAGCTGATCTTCTTCGTGCTGGTCGACGGCTGGGGGTTGGTCGCCGGCTCGCTGGTGAAGAGCTATGGCGGTGGGTGAATCATCGCTAAATCACGTATCGGATCAATTGGCTGAACGCGGTTCCTCCGAGCTTGATTCAGCCGGACTTTAGCCCACCACCACCCGGCCGCGCTGGATGCGCAGGCTGAGCTGGCCGTTCTTGAGCGCCAGCGCCTTCTCGCCGAAGACCTCGCGCCGCCAGCCCTTCAGCGCCGGCACATCCGACAATTCGTCGGAGGCGATGGCTTCGAGGTCGTCGGCGGTGGCGATGATCTTGGGCGCGACGCGCTCGGCGTCGGCGGTCGCCTTGAGCAGCACCTTGAGCAGGTCGAGCACCGCGCCATTGGTCGGCCGGCCGCGCTCGCGCTCCAGCCGGGGCAGGGTTTTCGGATCGATCGCGGCTGCGCGCTCGATCGCGGCGAGAACCTCGCCGCCATTGCGCGAACGCTCGAAACCGTTGGGCACGGAGCGCAATTCGGCGAGAGCCTCGACCGAGCGCGGGCCGCGCTGGACGATGTCCATCAGCGCGTCGTCCTTGAGCACGCGCTGGCGCGGCACGTCGCGGCTCTGCGCCTCGCGCTCGCGCCAGGCGGCGATCTCCATCAGCAGCGGCAGCTCGCGCGGCTTGCGGATGCGGCCCTTGAGGCGCAGCCAGGCATTCTCTGGTTTGACCTCATAGGTGGCGGGCGAGCTCAGAACCGCCATCTCCTCGGCGACCCAGGCCTCGCGGCCGCTGGCGTCGAGATCCTCCTTCAGCGCGAGATAAACCTGGCGCAGATGGGTGACGTCCGATTCGGCATAGGAGAGCTGCGCCTCGGTGAGAGGGCGGCGCGACCAGTCGGTGAAGCGCGAGGACTTGTCGATGCGCGCCTTGGCGAGGTCGTTGGCGAGCTGCTCGTAGCCGACCGAGTCGCCATAGCCGCAGACCATGGCGGCGACCTGGGTGTCGAAAAGCGGCGTCGGCAGCACGCGCCCGAGCAGCCAGACGATTTCCAGATCCTGGCGGGCGGCGTGGAAGACTTTCACCACGGCCTCGTTGACCATCAGCCCGAAGAAGGGGGCGAGATCGAGATCAGGCGCGAGCGGATCGACCAGCACGGCTTCGTCGGGCGAGGCGAGCTGGATCAGGCAGAGTTTCGGATAATAGGTCGTCTCGCGGAGGAACTCGGTGTCCACCGTGACGAAGGGATGAGCCGCAAGGCGGTCACAGGCTGCGGAGAGCTCGGCGGTATCGGTGATCAGATGCATGGCTTTCGGCTCATAGCAGACAGCGATGCGGGATGTCGCGGGCGTTCTTGACATTTCGGGCGCGCGCGTGTGGTTAGCCCCGAAAAGCTGTGCGCTGGCCCTTTCGGCCTGTTCCCGGCGCCTTTTGCCGAAAGACCGATACCGTGACCTTGCATCGCTACCGTTCCCACACCTGCGGCGCGCTCCGTGACAGCGACATCGGCCAGAATGTCCGTCTCTCCGGCTGGTGCCATCGCATTCGCGACCATGGCGGCGTGCTCTTCATCGACCTGCGCGACCATTATGGCATGACGCAGGTCGTGATCGACCCGGATTCGCCGGCCTTCGCGGACGCCGAGACGCTGCGCTCGGAATGGGTCGTGCGCATCGACGGCAAGGTCAAGGCGCGTCTCGCCGGCACCGAGAACGCCAACCTGCCGACCGGCGCGGTCGAGGTCTTCGCGACAGGCATCGAGGTGCTCGGTCCCTCGGCCGAATTGCCGCTGCCGGTCTTCGGCGATCTCGAATATCCAGAGGATACCCGCCTCAAGTACCGCTTCCTCGACCTGCGTCGCGAGAAGCTGCACAACAACATCATGCTGCGCACCAAGGTCATCGACTCGATGCGCCGCCGCATGAAGGATTCCGGCTTCTCCGAGTTCCAGACGCCGATCCTGACCGCGTCCTCGCCGGAAGGCGCGCGCGACTTCCTGGTGCCGAGCCGCCTGCATGCCGGCAAGTTCTACGCGCTGCCGCAGGCGCCGCAGCAGTACAAGCAGCTCCTGATGATGGCGGGCTTCGACCGCTACTTCCAGATCGCGCCCTGCTTCCGCGACGAGGACCCGCGCGCCGACCGCCTGCCGGGCGAGTTCTACCAGCTCGACGTCGAAATGAGCTTCGTCGAGCAGGAGGATGTCTTCGCGACGATGGAGCCGGTGATCACCGGCGTGTTCGAGGAATTCGCCGAGGGCCGCACCGTCCAGAAGAACTGGCCGCGCATTCCCTATGCCGAGGCGATCGCCAAATACGGCTCCGACAAGCCCGACCTTCGCAACCCGCTGGTGATGCAGGACGTTTCCGAGCATTTCCGCGGCTCGGGCTTCAAGGTCTTCGCGCGCATCCTCGAGGGCGAGAAGAACCGCGTCTGGGCGATCCCTGCGCCGGGCGGCGGTTCGCGCGCCTTCTGCGACCGGATGAACTCCTGGGCGCAGGGCGAGGGTCAGCCCGGCCTCGGCTACCTGATGGTCAAGGAAGACGGAGAGGGCCAGGGGCCGATCGCCAACAACATCGGGCCTGAGCGCGTCGCGGGAATCATCAAGCAGATGGGGCTGAAGGGCGGCGACGCCTGCTTCTTCGTCGCGGGCGATCCGGACAAGTTCTACAAGTTCGCCGGCAGCGCCCGGAACAAGGTCGGCCAGGAACTCAACCTGATCGACGAGAACGTCTTCGCCTTCGCCTGGATCGTCGATTTCCCGATGTTCGAGTACAACGAGGACGAGAAGAAGGTCGATTTCTCGCATAACCCCTTCTCGATGCCGCAGGGCGGCCTGAAGGCGCTGACCGAGGAAGACCCGCTCTCGCTCAAGGCGTTCCAGTACGACATAGCCTGCAACGGCTTCGAGCTGGCCTCCGGCGGCATCCGCAACCACCGCCCCGAGGCGATGGTGAAGGCCTTCGAGATCGCCGGCTATGGCGAGGAGACGGTGATCGAGCGCTTCGGCGGCATGTATCGCGCGTTCCAGTACGGCGCCCCGCCGCATGGCGGCATGGCGGCGGGCGTGGACCGCATCATCATGCTGCTGGCGCGCGCCACGAACCTGCGCGAGGTCGCGCTGTTCCCGATGAACCAGCAGGCCGTCGACCTCCTGATGGGCGCTCCGGCGGAAGCTACGCCGAAGCAGCTGCGCGAGGCGCATCTGCGCGTCAACCTGCCCGAAAAGAACGGCTGACGACCATGCCTTCGCTGCCTGTCGGGCGAGCCCTGCTGCTCGCCTGCTTCCTCGCGCTGCCGCTGGGCGCTTGCGTCGCCGACGGGGGCGACACCAGCGCCGGCCGCGCTTCGGTCCTCGCGACGACGATCTCGCGGGCGAGCGCCTGCAAGGCCGGCTCGCCGCAGCGCTCGACGCTGGACCGTTTCCTGGCGGCCGAGACGGCACGTGGCGCCACGCCTGAGCAGATCGCGGCGGCGCGCTCGGCCTATGTCTCCGTCTCCGAGGCCGAGATGGTCAATCAGGATGCGCGGCCGCAAGCCTGTGCGGCTGAGGAACGCGCCGCGCTGAGGGAGCGCATGGCCCGAATCAGGGCCGGCCAGTTCGACGCACCCTGAGCTGGCCAGACGGGCATGCTTCCGAAACCATCTCTCGCGGCAGCGCTCCTGCTCGGCCTCACCGCCTGCACGAGCGCCGGCCCGATCCCCGGCACGGTCGAATATGCCGCCGCGACCGTTTCGCGCGGCTATGATTGCGGCTTGCGTGTCGATCGCGGCCGCATCATCGCGCGGCTCGACCGGCAGGAGCGGGCGGCCTTCGTCGCGGCCAATGCGGGCTATGCGGTGCGCTCCTACAAGGCGCCGCATGCTTGCGGAAGCGCCGAGCGCGAGCGGGTGCAGGGTGAGCTTGCGGCGCTGTCGCGGCGCTGAATTCGCTTGATTCCGGCCGGTTCGCATGGCCAGAAGGCCGCGATGCCCGCCGCCGCGATCACCGCCATCGTCGTCAGCTACGACAGCGCCGAAGTCCTTCCCGCCTGCCTCGATGCGCTGGCAGGCGAGGGCGTGCCGGCGATCGTCGTCGACAATGCCAGCGGCGACGACAGCCGGGGCATCGCAGAGAAGCGCGGCGCGCGCGTCATCGCCAATGCCCGCAACGAAGGGTATGGCCGCGCCAACAATCTCGGCGTGGCGGCGGCGAATACGCCCTATGTGCTGATCGTCAATCCCGATCTGGAGCTGAAGCGGGGCGCTGCCGCTGCTTTGCTGGCGGCGGCCGAGCGCTACCCCGATGCCGGCATGCTGGCGCCGCGTATCGTCGAGCCCTCGGGGCGCGTCTTCCTGCAGCCGCGCTCGTTGCTCTCGCCTGATCATCTCAATCGCAGCGGTGCGATGGTCGTGCCGGAGGGAGATGCCTGCCTGCCGTTCCTCTCCGGTGCCTGCCTGCTGATCCCGCGCGAAACCTTCCTCGCGCTCGGCGGCTTCGATCCGGCGATCTTCCTGTTCTACGAGGATGACGACCTCTGCCGGCGGATGCGCGATGCCGGCCATGCCCTCATCCATGTCGATGGTGCCGAGGCACGGCATGGGCGGGGAAAGTCGAGTGCGCCGTCTCCGCAGCGGCGCTTCAAGGCGCGCTGGCACCTCGCCTGGTCGGAACACTACATCGCCCGCAAATATGGCCTGCCGGAGCCGGCGCCGCTGCGCAGGCTGGAGAATCTCGGCAAGACATTGGGTTACGGCGTCCTCCTCAACCGCGAGAAGATGTTCGCCCATGCCGGTTCCGCCGCCGGCGCGCGCGCCTGGGCGCGCGGCGAGACGGCGCTGGCATATGAAGGGCTGGAGACTGCGCCATGATCCGCAACGCACCGAGGATCGAGAAGGCGCTCGCCAATCCGCACAATAATTTCGGCCTGCTCAGGCTGGTGATGGCGCTCGCCGTGGTCGTCTCGCACGCCTTCAGCGTCACCGACGGGCGCGTCGAGCAGGAGCCCTGGTTCCAGACCACCGGCTTCACGCTGGGCGAGCATGCGGTCAACGGCTTCTTCGCGATTTCCGGCTTCCTCGTGACGATGAGCTTCGTCAGGCGCGGCTGGCGCGACTATGTGGTGGCGCGGCTGCTCAGGATCGCGCCCGGCCTGATCGCGGCGACGCTGGTCGTGGCGCTGCTGCTCGGCGCGGCGATGACCTCGCTCGATCTCGGCAGCTATGTCAGGGACCCGCGGCTCTGGCGCTTCATCTCCGCGACGCTGACCAGCTTCAAGAGCTCGGCGGCGCTGCCCGGCGTCTTCGAGCACAACCCGCTGCAATTCCCGATGGGAACGGTGTGGACGCTGAAATACGAGACTTTGTGCTATCTCGGCGTGCTCGTCGCCGGGCTCGCCGGTTTGCTGGCGAAGCCGCGCGTCATGCTGGCGGCCGGGCTGGCCCTGACGCTGGCGGTGGTGCTGCGCGAGGTCGTGACGCCTCACGGATCGAAAGGCACCGAGACGGCGCTGCGCCTGCCGCTGATCTTCCTCGCCGGGGGGCTGTGCTATCTCTATCGCGAGAGGGTGCCGCTCTCGCTGCCGCTGCTGGCGCTGGCCATTCTCGCTTTGGTGCCGCTGTCCTTCACGCCGCTCTACAAGGCGGCGCTCTATCTCGTCAGCGCCTGGGGCGTCCTTGTGCTGGCGCTGGCCCCGGCTCTGACACGCCGTTCGGTCGAGCCGCCGGCCGATCTCTCCTATGGCGTCTATCTCTATGGCTGGCCGGCGCAGCAGGCGCTGCATGCGCTGTTCCCGAGCCTCGGGGCGATGGCGCTGCTCTGGCCTTCGCTCGCCGTCACGCTGGTCGTGGCGGCGCTGTCCTGGTTTCTCGTCGAGAAGCCGGCGCTCGGCCTGAAGCGCCGCCTGCTCAAGGGCTCCTGACCGCGGCGATGAACTCCTCGATGCGGCTGCTGAGCAGGAGTGGCAGCAACGCGTCGATCCGCGGCTTGGGCAGATCCCACCAGCGCGTCTCCAGCAAGGCCGCGACCTTCGCCTCGTCGAAGCGCAGGCGGAAGACGCGGGCCGGATTGCCGGCGACGATGGCATAGGGCGGCACGTCGCGCCTGACCACGGCGCGGGCCGCGATGACCGCGCCATGGCCGATCGTCACACCGGACAGGATCATGCATTGCGAGCCGAGCCAGACGTCGTGGCCGATGACGACGTCGCCGCGCGTCGCGTCATGTCCGGTGAAGCCCGCCGCTTCCGGCCAGAGCCCGGGCAGGGCCGGGAAGGGATAGGTCGTCGTCCAGTCGAGCCGGTGGTTGCCGCCGAGCAGGATCTCGACACCGTCGGCGATCGAGCCGTAGCGGCCGATGACGAGCTTCGCCCCGCTCTCGGGAAAGCGCACCTTCGGCCGGCCATAGGTATAGGCGCCGGCGACGATCTGTCCCGGCCGCCGGGCGATGAGATGCGCCAGATGCAGCCGGGTCTGGTTGTCGCGGTTCACGTATTTGCGCAGCAGGCCGCGGGTGACGGGCGGCAGGCCCGCCCACCAGGCCTGCAGCGCGGAAGGGCGCCAGTCGCGATCCTCGGGCGCGATGGCGCCCTCCGACTTATCGGGCATCGGCCTTGACATCGATCTTGTCGAAGATCTCGGTCGGCTGGGTGATGGTCAGCACGTCGGCGAGGCCGAGGCCGGACGGCGATTTCGCCGTGGCGTCGATCGTCAGCGTGCCGGGCTTGGCGACGAAGCGCGAGGCCGCCGACGCCAGGGTCTTGGCGGCATCGGACGGGCCCAGCATGGCGGCGAGCCCGACACTCGCGACCATCGTGAACTGCTGGCGCACCTCCTCGACCTTGCGGCCGGTGTCGCGCGCCTGCTTCGCGATCAGTTTCTCGACCAGACCGAAATTCTGCAGCTTGATCTGGAGGTTGCGAGCCGTCGCGCCGAGCGCCGCCACCTGGGCGAGCGCGAGATCGCTCGAGAACAGGTCCTGCGTCACATTGGCGAGCGTGCCGTTGGCATCGAGCTGCACGAGGCCGGCGCTGCCGAGCGAGAGGGTGCGGATGGCGAGCTCGTTCTTCGCTGCCTCCCAGGCCAGGTCGAGCTTCGCCGAGAGGTCGAGCTTGTCGATGCCCATGGCGAGCAACTCTGCGATTCCCGGATTGTCGCCGGTATCGACGACCGGCGTGACCAGCTTGTCGATCGTCAGGCCGAGGCTGGTCGGAATGCCGTTCAGCGGCTCGCCACCCTTCAGCTCGAAGGTGCCGAGAGCGATCTTGATCGGCTGCTTGCCCGGGATGATCGGCGGCGCATCGACCGAAAGCCCGGTCAGGCGCATGGTCCCGATCTTCGGAATGAAGCGCCGGTAGTCGATCTGCTCCAGATTTGCGTCCGGGCTGGCGAGCAGAGTCCGCAATTCACGCGCGGCATTCCCGAAGGAGAAGCCGGAATAGCTGATCGAATCGACCTTGCCCTTGCCGGGGCCGCTGGTGAACGCCATGCCTTCGATCGCGAAGCCCGACTTGTCCGGCGCATTCTCGCCGAAGGCCATGCGCGTGATCGTCCACTCGACCGGATCCTTCGGCTTGGTGCCCTTGTCTGTCGCAGGCGGGCGGATCATGGCCTTGAAATCGCGCGCCTCGCCGCTGCCGTACTCGAACATGTCGAACAGCGTCAGCATCGACAGGGCGAAGCGCTTCTCGACATCGCTCTTGTCGTCCTTGGCTGCCGACTTGTCGTCCGCCTTCTTCTCGAGCTCCTCGGAGCCCTTGCCGACCTTGTCGAGGAGGTCGAGCAGGGGCTCCGGCCCGACCTTCGCCGTGAAGCCGCGCGCCGTGGTCTTGCCGATCGACATTTTGCCGGCCTGGCCCATGTCGATGTCATAGCCGTCCTGCTCGAAGCTGCCGATTACCGGGACATAGGGCTCGTTCGTCCCAGGCGTCGCCTTCTCGGTGAGGACACGCGCCGACTGCTTGAGATCGAGCATGTCGAAGGCGGTGCGCTTCAGCGTGCCCTTCATCGCCCCGGCAGGGCCACCCAGGGCGCTGAGGCTGGCGCTTCCCGATTCGCCATGCGCGATCTTGCCGTCGCGGATGTCGGTGAAGCGGATGTCACGATAGGTCGTGGACTGCTTCTGCTCGCCGAACGCCTGCTCCATGGTGAGCTCGGGCGCGCTGATCTCGGTTGCGGTCAGCTTCGCGATTCGGGTCGAGGCGGGCTCGTTCGCACCGCTGGCGAAAAGCGCGAGGAAGGCGGCCTTCTCGAGATTCGAGCCTTTGACGGCGACCTTCGGGATGCTGATGACGAGCCGGCCCAGATCGATGCGGACGTTGTCGACCTGGAAATCCGCGGCCCAGGCAGGAGCGGAAAGCGCGACGAAAACAGCCGCGAGAGCTGTGTTCCCGAGATGCGTTGGCCGGCGAAGGCGCGCAGCGGTCATGATATTCTCCTGTTCAGTGCCGGGCGAAACTGCCGCAACCGAGCGGCGAAAGAAAGCCGTCCTTCGCTCGAGGGCGTCATAGGAGCGAATGATCATGACGGAATTCTTGACCTGAGACGGCGGAAAGCTGCCTTCTGCCGAAGATTCGCCATCGCCGCCTTCTAGCTCGGAGCCCGGCGACGATCGCCATGGAGTTCAGAAGCGATGCATGCCCTCCGGACCGCTTTCGCCGCAATCGCGCTTTTCCTTGTCGCGCTCGCTCCCCTGGGGGCGAGGGCACAGGCCCAGCCGGCCGCAGGGGAGGCGCCCGGGCTCGAAGCGCTGACGATCGTGAGCGGCGGCACGCGGCACGCCTTCCATGTCGAGGTGATGCGCACGCCGGACCAGCGCGCCAAGGGCCTGATGTATCGCAACTACCTGCCGCCGGACCGGGGCATGCTGTTCGACTTCGGAGGCAGCGAGCCGGTGGCGATGTGGATGCAGAACACCTATATTCCGCTCGACATGCTGTTCATCCGGGCCGATGGCACGATCGCGCGCATCGCCGAGAACACCGAGCCGCTGTCGACGCGGACGATTCCGTCCGGCGAGCCGGTGCTGTCGGTGCTGGAAATCAACGGCGGTGTCAGCCGGCAGCTCGGCATCAAGCCGGGCGACAAGGTAGAGCACGCGCTGTTCAAGCGCTGAACGGCGACCGGTGGCGTCTTGTGGGGGCGAGACCGCTTCGCTTTGGCTTGCGGGTTCGGCCCATGGCGTGATAGCGAACCGCAACGTTTCGAGTGCCGTCGGGGTATAGCGCAGCCCGGTAGCGCATCTGCTTTGGGAGCAGAGGGTCCCAGGTTCGAATCCTGGTGCCCCGACCACTGGAAACGTCACGCCGCAGCCTGGCTTTCGGGTTGCATGGGATTTTGTGACGGCAGAGCGCTTTCATGACCGCACGCATCTATCGCCCCGCCCGCACGGCTATGCAGTCCGGCACGGCCAAGACCGAGCGCTGGCTGCTCGAATACGAGCCGGAGAGCGCCCGCCAGATCGAGCCGCTGATGGGCTGGACCTCCTCCTCCGACATGAAGAGCCAGCTCAAGCTCTGGTTCGACAGTGAGGCCGAGGCGGTCGCCTATGCGACGCGCAACGGCATCCCCTATCGCGTCGAGCAGCCGCACGAGCCGGTGCGCCGCTCGATCTCCTATTCGGACAATTTCAAGTTCTCGCGCATCGGCCAGTGGACGCACTGAAGCGTCGAGGCGAGGATAGAACCGGTTACGGGCCCGTAGCTCAGATGGATAGAGCAGCAGCCTTCTAAGCTGCTGGTCGCAGGTTCGAATCCTGCCGGGCTCGCCATCATTGTTTTTATTAGGTTATTTGCCTCGATTAGGGGCAAAAGTGGATAGGTTTAGGGGTGATTTTAGGGGCAAGACTCTTCATGAGCTTGCATGCGGTCGACTGACGCAGATAGTTGGTTATCCCTCGGAGGCCAGCGGTGACCTGCACTATCCGTCGCGCCATCTCGGAAGACGCCGAGGAGGTCAGCAGCATCATTGTTGCCGCGCTGCGGAAGACCAATGCCAAGGACTATTCCGAAGCCGTGATCCAGCGCGTCGAGCAGAGCTTCACACCGGAGGCGGTGCGCGAGATGATGAACCACCGGGTGATGTTCGTCGCCACGCAGGATGAGCGCATCATCGGCACGGCGAGCCTCGATGGCTGCGTCGTCAGGACGGTCTTCGTCGAGCCCGGCTTCCAAGGACAGGAAATCGGGCGGAGGCTTATCGCAGAGGTCGAGCGAGAGGCGCTTGCGAGAGGCATCGCGTTGCTGGCAGTGCCTTCGTCAATCACAGCCGAACCCTTCTATGCGAAACTCGGCTTCCGCGCAGTGAGGGACAGCTATCACGGCGAAGAGAGGACGATCGTGATGGAGCGCGCCCTGTCGACCGAGTCATAGGATCGCTGCGGCTGCAAAGCGGGCGGGAATTTATGGTCGTCGAGCTACGCGAAATCACCGCTGCAACTGTTCGCTCCGATTACCGCGCTTTGAGGATGGGCATCTTTGCGGCACCACATCACCTATGTCATCGATCGATCGGTGCCGCGCTTTTGAAATCCTCGGCTGTCATCAAATACGACTTCAGCAGAGCCCCATCGTGCTCGATATCGCCGACAAAGCGCATTCCAATTTTTCTGGCCACTCGAATTGACGATGCGTTCGCCGGGTTGATGTCAGCGACGATCCGGGGGAGCTTCAGGAGTTCAAAAGCGTGGCGAACGAACGGCCGCGCTGCTTCTGTCGCGAAGCCCTTACCCCACGCGAGACGATTCAAGCGCCACCCGATTTCGATCTCCGGCCCGATTCCATCGTAGGGGATCAGGAGTATCCAGCCGAGAAACTGGTTGGGCTCCGCTCTCGGGAATATCGACCAATATCCGAGGCCATCGCCGAAGCTCCGCTGTATCCGATCTGTGAGAAAGGCTTGGTGAGCCACAGGATCGTCCCACGGGCCAACGATGTATTGCGTAACGTCGGGATCACGGTCCATCGCCAAGCAGGCATCGAAATCGGCCATAGAGCGCGGCCGGATCAGCAGCCGTTCGGTTTCGAAGCTGGGCAACATCGCAGGCTCTGATTATGCGCAAGGGTCCATCGCAAGGTGCCGCGCGACAGCTATGATCGCAAGTCCAGCCGGCGACGAGCCGAGGCGTTCGCGATGCTGGCTCTATCCGGGAGGCCGCTCCCTGCGCCACACATACCGGACATCGGGCTCACGCTCTTCATTGTGAGAACCGTCTGTCTGCTCGGCGACGATGAACCCCCTATTCTCGTAAAAGCGCCTCGCCGCCTCATTTCGCTGAAAGGTCCACAGTTGGAGTCCGGCGTGCCGAGCTTGCGCCTCAATCAACAACGCACTCCCAACGCCTCGTCCCTGATAGGCGGGGAGGACATAAAGCTGATCGATCCAATTCTCGCGGAACGCAATGAAGCCAATCAGTTCGTCGCCATCGAAGAAGCCCCACACTTCGCATTCATGGAACACGAAATTGGCGAAGTAAGCTCGGTCTTCATCGGGCGTATGAAGACCTGCGAGCCACGGCAGGCGTTCGTCGAAGCTGGCGCGATGCACTCTGGCCGCTGCCTCTGCATCGGAAAGGATCAACCGCCTCGTCGTCATAGCATCGGGCAACAACTCGGAGTGGTACCTGCAACGCGTCATTACACGGACGGCGTCCTCCTCAACAAGAGGTGAAGGGGGACGCTACTCCTCCAGCGCCTCAACCATCTCCACCCGTGTCGCATGCCGGCCGCGCTCGAACTTGGCGGTTAGGAACGCGTCCACGATATCGAGTGCCAGCCCTTCGCCCACCACGCGCGCTCCGATCGACAGCATGTTGGCATCGTTGTGCTGACGGATCATGCGAGCGGAGAATGTGTCGGCGCAGACGCCGCAACGGATGCCCTTCACCTTGTTCGCGGCCATCATGATGCCTTGGCCGGTGCCGCACAGGATGATGCCAAGGCAGCAATCGCCGGAGGCGATGAGCCTCGCCGCCGCCTCGCCGTGCTTGGGGTAGTGCGTGCTCTCTGGCGTTGTCGGCCCGATGTCGACCACCGCCCAACCCTGCGCCGCAACATGAGTAGCAATGGCCTGTCGAAGCGGGATAGCGGCATGGTCGCTGGAGAGGACGATGCGGTTGTTGGCTGCCATGGAGAGGTCGTCCGGTTTTCAGAGCGCTCTGACGGCTTTGGGGTAATTCACCGGCCGAGTTCTATTCGCGAACGATCGCCATGGATAGCGCGTCGCGATAGATACCATCAGCGCGGAAGGCGTTCCGAATTCGTCCCTCATGGACAAAGCCGACCTTCTCATAGAGCGCAACGGCACGATCGTTGTCAGCGTGCACATTGAGTTCGACGCGGGTGAAGTCGCGCTTCCACGCTTGTTCGAGCACTGCTGCAATGAGTCGCCGGCCGAGTCCCTTCCCTCGAAACTCGCGAACAATACCGATCGCGAGCCAGCCGCGGTGAGCATGAGACTCGCGCTCTTGCCGGAGGATGTCACACCAGCCAACTACCCTGTTTCCAGTCCGCGCGGCGAAATGAGGGTTGCCCTTCGCCAAACTGCTGGAAATGAACTGGATGGTTGGCTCCAAGGGCGGAGCCTCTAAGAAGGTGAGAAATTGCCGCTCGCGAGCTACTGCGTCCAAGGCAGCATGAAAGCTCGCGATCTGCTCGACCGTGAGTGGCTCAATAACGACATCCGATGTGTGATCGTCGACCATGTCGTTTGCGCCTGCTTGCCTAGAGATCGTCGAGAAAGCGGACCATCAGCAACTCGTCGGCGTAACCGTTCCCCACTTTGAGGGCTTTCGGCTCAATGCCGTAGGTTTTGAAGCCCATTGCTTCGTAGAGGGCGATCGCCGCGACATTGTCAGTGACCACCTTGAGCGTCACCTGCTCGACAATAGTTGCTGCGTGTTTAAGAGCCGCCTCGACGAGAGCCAATCCGACGCCTTGCCCTCGCACGGTGGGTGCCACAAACATTGCCCAGATCAGACCCTTGTGGGTGCTCTTTCGGCCCTGCTGACGGGCGAAGCCAGCCATGCCTCTGATCTGCTTGTCCAGAAAGGCACCAAAGACCGTTGTCGCCTCGACTTGCTTTGCGAAGGCCTCCACCGAAAGAGTATGCTCTTCCTCGTAGGTCGAGCCGAACGCATCTGGGGCATTCTTGAGCGCAGCGAGGCGAATATCGCGATAGTCTCTCGCGTCGTCTGGTCCAAGGTGCCTGACCAGCAGGCTGTGAGGCGCTGACATTGCCATAATCCGTGCGGCAGGTCCGAAATACCTACACAGCCGACACATTGCACGGCAACCGGCAGAAAGTTCAGTGCTGCCCCCCGACGTTCTGCCTGTGATCATAAATCCAAGATGGAGCCCGAACAGCTATATCCGACAATGTCAGCATCGTTCCCGGGACGCTCCAGCCTCGCCAGTGATCAGCGACCGCGCGGATGTCGCGGATCGAACTGTACGATGTTCGAAAGGGCTCTTTCCTTTTCGGCTTCGGTCAGGTCGACCAGCAGGCCTTCGATGGCCTTTCGCAAGTGGTTGTCTGCTGCCGTTTGCCCGGTCACGCAGAAAAACGCGCTCAACAGAAGAACGGTGCACTCGTCATAGTTAGAGACGAACTGTTTTTGGTCGTGCTTCAACGACATGATGGCCCCATGCGGTACAAACTGTTTCAAATCGGGCCGGCATGGGCATAGCTGCCGACGGCCGCGCAATTTCGAAGCCAGCGCCTGGTTGCGGATTGGGCCGAGCCCTCCAACGCGGCGGGCGGGTCTGGCAGGCGCCCGGCTCAGCGCCCGGCATCTGCGCTCGGGCCAGGCGCGCTGCCTTGATCGCGCCCGAAAGGCGCTTCATCGGGGGCGGCTCTTCGGCTAGACCGGCTCTCTCGGCAAAAGCGCGGCCTCGGCGTCGCGAGGATGGATGATGTTTTCACTCACGCCCGCGATCGACCGGCTCACGGCTTTCGTCTCGGCCAGCCACGCGCGCGCCTGTGCCTTCCTGCTGCTGCTCTCGCTTTGCGCCTTTCTGCCGGGCTTCAGCACGCTTCAGCCGATCGACCGCGACGAGCCGCGCTTCGCGCAGGCCAGCAAGCAGATGCTGGAGACGGGCGATTTCGTCGATATCCGCTTCCAGGAGGAGGCGCGGCACAAGAAGCCCGTCGGCATCTATTGGCTGCAAAGCGCGGCGGTGAAGGCCGGCGCCGCGCTCGGTGTGCCCGAGGCACGCACGCAGATCTGGCTTTATCGCCTTCCTTCGCTGATCGGCGCGACGGCGACCGTGCTCCTGACCTATTGGGCGCTGCTGGCCTTCCTGTCGCCGCCGCTTGCGCTTCTGGGCGCAGCTCTGATGGCGACGGCGGTGCTGCTCGGCGTCGAGGCGCGTATCGCCAAGACCGATGCCGTGCTTGCCGCCTGTGCCGTCGCCAGCATGGGCGCGCTCGCCCGCACATGGCTGGACTGGACACGCTCGCTCGCCTTCGTGCCGAGCCGGCGCAACTGGCTGGTGTTCTGGGGCGCCACCGCCATCGGCCTGCTGATCAAGGGACCCATCGTACCGATGGTCTGGGGCCTCGCCATCCTCGTGCTGAGCGCGAGCCAGCGCTCCTTCCGCTGGCTGAAGCCGCTGCGCTTCGGGCCGGGGCTGCTGCTCTGCCTGATCGTCGCGCTGCCCTGGTTCGTCGCGATCATGGTCAAGACCGGCGGCAGCTTCTTCGCCGAGAGCGTCGGGCAGGACATGCTCGGCAAGGTCGCCGAGGGGCAGGAGAAGCATTGGGGGCCGCCGGGGCTCTATCTCCTCTTCTTCTTCGCGACCTACTGGCCGGCAGCGGCCTTCGCCGCCATGGCGGTGCCCTTCGCCTGGGTCCGGCGCAAGGAGCCGCAGATCCTGTTCCTGATCGCCTGGATCCTGCCGTCCTGGATCGTCTTCGAGGCGGTGCCGACCAAGCTGCCGCATTACGTGCTGCCGCTCTATCCGGCGATCACGGCCTTGCTGCTGCTGGCTGTCGTCAATGGTGGTATCGCTCGTCACCGGCGCGGGGCGGTGGCGACGGCGACGCTCGTCGTGACCGTGCCGCTCGCCCTGATGGCCGTGGTGATCTTCGGCAACTGGACGCTTGATCATGCGGTCCCGTGGCTGGCGCTGCCGTTCTTCGCGCTCGTCCTGGCGGTCGGGGTGAGCGTCGTTGCCGCATTTCGGCGGCTCGAATTCGAGGGCGCGCTCTGGCGCTGCGTGCTGGCGAGCCTGTTCCTGACCGTCGCGATCTATCCCTTCGCCATCGAGAGCCTGCGCTCGCTCAAGCTCTCGCCGCGGCTGGCACAGGCAGCGAAGGCGGCGGGCTGCGCCGATCCGGCCGTGATCACGCTGGGTTATCGCGAGCCGAGTCTCGTCTTCCTGACCGGTACCGATCTTGCCATGGCGGCGGGCGGGACGCAGGCTGCCGCCTTCCTCGATCAGCCCGGATGCCGCGTCGCCTTCGTGGAGAGCCGCTTCGCCGGCGAATTCGACGCGGCGCTGGCTGCTTCGCCGGTGAAACCGCGCCTGCTGACGACGATCGAGGGGTTCAACCTGAATGGCGGGCGCAAGCTTTCGATCGCCGTCTTCGCCAAGGAGCCGGGCTGACCATCGGCCCCGGAACCAGATGGACATGAGAAAGGCCCTCGTCCCGGGACGCCATTCCGCCGGAAATGACGTCTTGAAGGATGCTTCGGATGGCTCCCGAGCGTCCCGAAACATCCTCCAGGATGCTCCCTGTCATCGCTCCTCAGGGTGAGGGGTGGAATGTCCACAGTGCCGTCCAGAACGCAAAAGTGGTTCACACACAGCCGCATCTTGCTCTAGAGCAGTGCCAGCCATGTCCCGGATGAAGCCGTTTTGACCGAAGTCCCTTCCCCTCAGCCCTTGCTCAGCGTCGTCGTGCCCGTGCGCAATGAAGAGGGCAACATCGCGCCGCTCGTCGCCGACATCGAGAAGGCCTGCGCCGCGATCGGCCTCTTCGAGGTCGTCTACGTCAATGACGGCTCCACGGACGGGACGGCCGCGGCGCTGGCGGCGCTCGCGGCGGCCAAGCCCTGGCTGCGCGTCGTCACCCATGCGCAATCCTGCGGGCAGAGCGCGGCGGTGCGCAGCGGCGTGCGCCATGCCCGCTCGGCCATCGTCGCGACGCTCGACGGCGACGGCCAGAACGATCCCGTTTTCCTGCCGGAGATGGTCGAGGCCCTTCAGAAGGCCGGGTTGGCGGCCGGGCTGGTGCAAGGGCAGCGCGTCGGCCGCAAGGACACCGGCTTCAAGAAACTGCAATCGCGCATCGCCAACACCGTGCGCGTGCGCGTGCTCAGGGACGGCACGCGCGATACCGGCTGCGGGCTGAAATGCTTCCGGCGCGAGGCCTATCTGGCGCTGCCCTATTTCGATGCGCTGCATCGCTTCATGCCGGCGCTGATGGTGCGGGAGGGCTACGGGGTGGTGCATGTCGATGTGCGCGACCGGCCGCGGCTCACCGGTGTCTCGAATTACGGCTTCTTCGACCGGCTCTGGGTCGGCATCCTCGACCTTGCCGGCGTCTGGTGGCTGATCCGCCGGCGCAAGCGCGTGCCGCAGATCGTCGCGGAGACCCTCTGATGCTGATCGACCTGCAACAGGCCGTCGGAAACTATTTCCACGACGTCTTCGTCAACAACATCGACTGGTGGGTGCTGCTCGGCGTGGTGGCGCAGGGACTCTTCACCATGCGCTTCGTCGTGCAATGGCTGGCGAGCGAGAAGGCGAAGCGCTCTGTCGTGCCGATGACGTTCTGGTGGTTCTCGATCGGTGGCGGAGCATTGCTGCTGGTCTATGCGCTTTATCGGCGCGATCCCGTCTTCATCGTCGGCCAGGGCTTCGGCGTCTTCGTCTATCTCCGCAACCTGCAATTCGTGCTGCGGGCCAAGGCGCGGGGCGAGGATACCAATTCCGGGCCGGGCTGAGGTTCGTTCGGGGCCGGAGGCCGACGTCGTCAGCCGAAAGTCGTCATTCCGGACAAGCGGCGAAACCGCGCCGATCCGGAATGACGGAACGGAGGTCTCTCAACCGTTCGACTGCGGGGCGCCGTCGGCCGCCGCGCCCTGGGAGGCCGGAGCTGGCCCGGCCGCGCCCGGCGGTTGCGGCTTGCGCATCGCCGCGGAATAGGCCGGGTAGCGCTCGCGATAGGCCTTGAGGAACTCCGAGATCGTGTCGGCGCTGGCGGCGGCGCGCGCCAGCTCGCGGATGTCGGCCGCCTTGTTCCGGTTCGCCCCGGTCATGAAGGCGAAGGTGCGGGCATCGGCGCTCTGGGCCATCTTCGGCGCGAATTTGCTGCGCAGCCGGTCGAGCGAGAGCGCTTCGTTCGCCATCACATAGGAGATGCCGGCGCGCATTACGTCGGCGCGCTGGCTGTCGGTGAGCGGGCTGTCACCGCGCCAGCTCTCGTCGAGGATGCGCTCATAGGCCTCGCCCGCCTCGCGCCAGCGCCGGCCGGTCCAATAGATATCCGCACGCAGCCGGTCGACTTCCGGGCCGCGCTCGCTCTCGAGCATCTCGAAGGCCTGATCGGTGCGCGAGAGGTCGGACAGGGCCTTGCTTTCCAGCAGCAGGCGGGCGCGCCTGACATCGGCCGGCAATTCGACGAGGCGCGTCGCGTTGAGGGCGCGCACCGCATCGGCGGGCTTGCCGTTCATCAGGTCGATCATGGCGAGGCGCGCGGCGACCGTCGAGCGTGCCGCCCCCGTCAGGCGTCGGTCCATCTGGTATTTCAGGATCTCGGCCGCCTGGTCGAGCAGGTCGAGCTCCACCAACCTGTCGGCGAGCAGGCGGGTGATCTCGTCGCCGCGCCGGCCGATCGGCAGGAACTCCTTGAAATCGTAGAAGAGGGCGAGCGCGTCGATGCGCGGCAGCTTGTCGGCGCCGCCATCGGCGAAGAGCTCGGCGAAGCGCTGTGCCGTCTCGTCATGCATCCGCCGGGTCAGCGGATCGTCGGGGAAGTTCTCGTTGGCGCGACGAGCGATCAGGAAAGCGTCCCGCCAGCGCTTCTGGTCGGTGTAGAGCCGGTTGAGCTCGGCCAGGGCCTCGATCTCGACGCGGCCGCCACGCCAGACCACCGAGACGGTTTCGAGCCGGGCGACGGCCTCGTCGACCTTCAGGTCGCTGCGCTTGTCGGTGTCGGCGAGTTTCACCGCGCGCAGTTGCGCCTCCGCCGCGACGGGGCGGCTCGTGGCCTCGAACAGGGGGCGGTAGCCGTTCATCGCGATGTCGGCGCGCCCGCTGGCGTCGTCGAGCATCGCCTGCAGCAGAGCCAGCTTCTCCTGATCGAAGCTGTCGCGCGGCATGTCGGCGAGGGCCTGGACCTGCCGCTCGGCCATGCCCATGTCCTGCGTCGCGAGGGCGGCACGCGTCATCGCCTCGCGGAATTCTCCCTGAAGGTCGGCCGGGTAGCGCTCGAGAAACGCTTCGCCGCGACGGAAACCGGCAAGGGCCTGGGCATTGCGATTGAGGCGCTGCTCGATCAGGGCGCGCCAGAGGGAGGCTTCCGCATCGTCCTTGATCGGCGCCGCCTCGAAGGCGGCGAGCGCTTCCGGGTTGCGGTGCATCTGCGCCGCCGCGACGCCCTTGAGGAAGAGCGCTTCGCGATTCGCGCGCATCGGCTGATCGTCTCGCATCAGCGCATCGAGCGGGCCGAGGGCCTCGGGGGCGAGGTGATTTGCCAGGTAGAAGCGGGCGAGCGCCAGCCTTGCTTCCGATTTGTGGCTCCGCGATGCGCCCGCCGCATCCTGGATCAGGGCCCGGGCCTGCTCCTGCGGCGAGCCGAGGCGCAGTTTGGCCCAGCGCTCGGGGTCGAGGAGGGGAGGCGCCGGCGGCGGCTGGTCCGACTGGGCGGCAGCCTGGGTCCCGTCCTGGCCGGAGAGGTCGAGCGAGACGGTGAGCCCTCCGGCACGGCCGATACGGACCTCGTTGGTGCCGGCACGCGTGACGATGTCGTCCGAGCGCGGCTGGACGGCGAGGCCCTGTGCGGTGGGCAAAAGGCCGAACTCGACGAAGCGGTAGGGCTTCGGCGTCAGTCGGGTCGGGCCCAGCGTGGTGGCGACGGCGACGGGCAGTCCCGCAGGTCCGGATTCCAGCCAGTGCACGCCGGTCAGGCCGGGCATCGGCACGGCGAGGATCGTCTGGCCGCGCTCGTCGACGCCGCGCCGTGGCTCGATCGCCGCGGCAGGCCCGCCGCCCTCCTCAGCGAGGTCGAGCGACCAGCCGTTGCCGTCGGCGAAGAAGCGGGCGAGCGGCTGGCCGGCGAGGCGCAGCCTGACGAGCGTGGCCTTGCCCTCGCGGCTGACCGTGCTGTCCTCGATCTGCTGCGGCAAACGCCCGGTCAAATCGGCGGGGTCAATGGTGTCGCGCGTGTCGAAAACCAGCGTCATCGTGCCGGAGTCGAGGAAGGCGGCGGCACCGGTGGGGCGGGGAAAGCGGAAGTCGAGGC